>NZ_JBARMD010000417.1:0-15530 GCF_049802275.1 Occallatibacter sp.
GTGCGGGCAAAGCGACGCCTGCGACGAGGGCGGTGGGAAGGTCACGCGTGGCTGCGGCGAGTTGATCGACGGCCTTGCGGCAGCGCTCAAGGAAGCTTGGTTTCTCGAGAAAGTCGGCGGGAGGGTAACCGCAGATAGCCAGTTCTGAAAAGACGGTGAGGCGGGCGCCCTGTTCGGCGGCGCGACGGGTAACCGCCATGATTTTTTCAAGATTGCCGGTGAAATCCCCGACCGTGGGGTTGATCTGGGCCAGTGCGATGTTCACTCTTCCAGTTTAATGCAGCAGGCGCCAGGGATAGGGATTTCGCTGCTGGTTTAGCGGGTCAACGGCGCTTCGCGCCGATAGCGGGTCAGCAAGTTAGCGTAGCGGATGCGATGAAGATCTGCAGATGGATTTCGCGGGTTCAGGTGCCAGTGCCGGAGAAGACTACGCCGATGGTGCGGAGGATGATCTTGAGATCGAGCCAGAGGTTCCATTTTTCGATGTAGGCCACGTCGAGGGAGACGTAGCTGTCAAACGAGGGATCGCGGCGGCCCTGCACCTGCCAGAGACCGGTGATGCCGGGGGTGACATCGAGACGGCGGAGATGGCTGGGCTTGTACTCCATGACTTCGCTGGCGATGGGGGGACGCGGTCCGACGACACTCATGTCGCCACGAAGGACATTGAAGAATTGCGGCAACTCGTCGAGAGAATACTTGCGGAGAATGCGGCCGAGCCGGGTGATGCGCGGATCATTGGTGATCTTGAAGAGCACGCCGTCACGCTCGTTCATGTGCATGATTTCGGTGCGACGCTTTTCCGCATCGCGCACCATGGTGCGGAACTTGTAGCAGCGGAAGACGCGACCCTTTTTGCCGATGCGCTCGGAGGCGTAGAAGACAGGTCCATGGGACTCAAGCTTGATGGCGATGGCGATGACGATGAGAAAGGGCGAAAGAATCAAAAAGAACAGGATGGAAAAGATGACATCTAGCACACGCTTGAAGATGAAGCCGAGTTCCGGAACCTGGCCGCGGTGCAGGGGAATGGTTGGAAATTGGCCAATGTACTCGATGGGGCTGTTCCAGGCCAGGCCAGCGTAGAGATCGGGAACCACGCGCAGATCGACGCCGTGCATGCGGGATTTCTCCAGCACATCCTGGACAATGCTGCGCTCACACGGAGTGGTGAAAAAGATTTCGTCGACGAACTGCTTGCGCGCGAGCTGGAAGAGCGTGTCGAGGGTTCCGACGACGTCACCGCTGGAAGATATCATTTGCGGCGAGGAATTGGGGAATTCAATGAAACCTTTGAAGGTGTAGCCGAGGTGGCGGATTCTCTCGAGGTGATGACGAAGAGCGTGAGCTTCGGGTCCGGTGCCGACAATGAGGACATTGCGGGTATCCTGGCCGCGCTCGAATCTACGGTAGAGCAGGGTGCGGTAGATGAGGCGCCGCAGGCACAGGGAAACCGTGACCAGAATCAGCGTCAGGATAACTATGCCCCGCGGGATGTCTTCGGCGCGAAGCAGATACAGGGTTCCAGTGAGCAGGAGGCCGGAGGTGAAGCAGACCTGCACGGTGAGCCTCTGTTCATTCAGGAAGGAGTTCAGACGGGTGGGCGAGTAGAGATTCAGCCGGCGGCTGGTTACGACCAGGACGGTCGTGAATCCGAAAAGCATCGCGAGCAGGATCCACATCGAACGACCGTTGAAGAGGGTTCCATGGTAAAAAGCACGTGCTCCGACGACGGGGCCTGTGTGACGCTCGTAGATAGTGGCGATGCCGGCAGAAGCGAGGATCGTGATGAAATCGACCAACATCCAAAGCTTGACCTTGCCCTGGGAACTGCGGGACGAGCCCGCAGTTGAGTCTGCCACCCAGTCAGACGGGGGTGCGACCGAGGCGGAAACTCGTTGCCAGAAATCCGATGTCGCCATATGTCTTCCGCAAACCTCAGAAGTTCAAACTCATTGGGAAAGTAGAGGGGTTTCAGTTGAGTTGAGCAGAGTAGAAGTGTCGAAGATCTGGAGCAGATTGAAGCTAACGGTTGGACGCAACTCGTCTTGCGGAAGGTTGCCTTCGGACCGCGCCCAATTCCTCCATTCCTGACCTCAGCTTCTCACGATTCGATTCCATCTTCATTTTCTTGCCGCTCACGGATTCTCTTCTCGCATTTCCATGATCTTAAACAACTTAGTTGAGTCGAACGCTGAACCGGGTGACCCGCAAGGATACGACTCAAGCCGTATCTTCGGAGATACCACTTCACTGTTTGCCAAGTGCGGATTCAATTTTCAAGGCAACGAGACAAGAAGAAGGTGCAAGGTTCGGCTAATCGGGGATTTCCTCACGACCGGGGAATCTCATTCTGAATTTTTAATTCCCGCTCGAGCTCGACTTGGGAGGATCGCTTGCAAGTAAATTATGCAGGAAGACTCGTTATAAAGTCATCAATTCCTTAAGCCGAAGGTATCACATATGCATCGAGCGTAAGAAACTGCTGGATATTGGGATCAGGGGATGCCATGAAGTCTTTGAGGGGGCCGAAGAATGCCGCGCGCCCCTCATGAAGAAACAGGACAGTATCCGCGAGACGCTCGGCGAAGCGCATGTCATGAGTGACGACAATGCTTGTAAATCCAAGCTGTTGCTTCAGCCTCTGGATGAGACCACCGAGCCTTCGGGCGATGATGGGATCGACCATGGTGGTGGGTTCGTCGTACAGGACGACTTCAGGTTGCGAGGCGAGCGCGCGTGCCATGGCGACGGCGCGGCGGCGGCCAGTGGACAGGCTGGCAGGTAACGATTCAGATACGTCCTCAGCGCCGACGAGGTTGAGGAGCCGATCAACGACCTTCAGCACCTGGTCTTCCTCCTGGCCGCCACGTTCGCGCAGGGGAAATGCCACGTTTTCGCGGACGGTGAGCGAGTCAAAGAGTGCGCCGTTCTGAAAAACCATGGTGATACGCCTGCGCACGGCCTGCATTTCGTCTTCGGTATAGCCATTAATCTCAAGACCATCGAAACGGATGGAGCCCACCTGAGGCTTGAGGAAGCCCATAAGAATCCTGAGCGAAACCGACTTGCCGACGCCGCTGCGGCCGAGGATGCAGAGGGTTTCACCGCGGTTGACGACGAAGCTGACGTTATCGAGGACCTTGCGATCGCCGAACCATAGCGAGACATGGCTGAACGAGATCAGGGGCCAGCTGGTCTGCTCTTCTTCGACTGGCTCGGCCTTGTCGCCTACGATGTCGGCCAGCACGTCGCTGGAGAGTTCGGGAACCTCGGGGATCTCTGGAACCTCGGGGATCGATGGATCCGAAGCAGGATCGGTGGGGTTTTTGGGACTGGGGTCGGATGTGGCCACGGAATCAGCTTACTTGAAGATGCTTTTGGGCGAGGAGGGTTTCAGCGCGTTCGAGGTCCCGGGGGGAGTTGAGGTTAAGAAACCAGTCGGTTACCGGAAAACCCTGCGGATGCGAGACCTGGCCGGATTGAACGAGCATTTCGAGAGGCTGGATGGAGAAGGGCCTGGCGAGGGCATCGGCTGCGGCGCGGAAGGCACGGAGGCAATTGCGATCGCTGGAACGAAGGCTGGACTGGAGAATGGGGAGTCCGGCGCGGTGGACCACGACCGGGAAGGTCTGGATGAAGCCGGCAATGGAGACCGCAGTGATCGCGGACTCGGTTACGATGGCGCGATGAAAAAGATAGTCGATAAGACAAGCGGGTAAAAGCGGCAGGTCGATGGGGAGAAACACCGCAAATTGGGCGGCGCTGGATGCGAGTGCAGAGCAGATGCCGGCAAGGGGTCCGAGGCCGGATGGGGAGGGATCGTCAGGCAACGTGGGGGCGAAAACGGAAAGATCGTTGATTGCACCTGCGATGCGGGGTTCGAATCCAGCAGAGCGGAGGATGGTGAGGGCGTGCTGGACCAGGGGAATGCCGGCGAGGGGGATGAGGGATTTGTCCTGGCCCATGCGGGTAGACCGACCGCCGGCGAGGATGAATCCGTCGGCGGTCGCATTGTCGGTGCCGGTGCGGGGCAAGCTCAATGGCCTGCCTCCTCCAGGAATCGGATCAGGGAGCGAATTCCCAGCTCGAAGTTTTGAAGACTGAACTTCTCATTGGGGGCGTGGATGTTGTCGTCGGGGAGGCCAAATCCCATCATCACACTGGGCAGGCCGAGGTGGCGGTCGAAGTCGCCGACGATGGGAATGGATCCGCCGGATCGGATGAACACGGTGTCTTTACCCCAGACTTCGTGCAGGGCGTGCGTGGCGGCCTGGATGTACTTGTTGTTCACCGGGATGAGGCAGGGGTCGCCGGAGTGGATGAGGCGGACATCAACGTCTACGCCAACGGGGGCGATCTTTTCGATATAGCTCTTGTACTGAGCGAAAGCCCTGGTGGGGGTCATGCCCGGAACAAGTCGCATGGAGACCTTGGCGACAGCCTTGGCGGGGATGACCGTCTTTGCGCCAGCGCCGGTAAAGCCGCCGGGGATTCCGTGGACATCGAGCGTCGGACGAGCCCAGGTGCGTTCGAGGACGCTGTAACCGCTTTCGCCCACGAGCTGGCGTGAGCCAACTTCGGCCATGCGGTAATGCTCTTCGTCGAAGGGCAGACTCTTCCAAGCGGCGAGCTCTTCAGGGCTGGGGGGAATGATGTCGTCGTAGAAGCCGGGGATGAGGATGTGGCCGTTGTCGTCTTTGAGACGGGCGATGATTTGCGCAATGGCGGTGAACGGATTGGGGGCTGCGCCGCCGTACATGCCGGAGTGGAGGTCGGTCTTGGCGCCGCGGACTTCGATCTCGGTGTAGATCATGCCGCGCAGACCGACGCAAAGAGTGGGCAGGCCGGGAGCGAAGAGTTCGGTGTCGGAGACGAGGGCGAAGTCTGCTTTGAGGTTGGCAGGCTTGGATGCGACGTACTCGGCAATTCCCTCCCCTCCCACTTCTTCTTCACCTTCGAAGAGGACGCGGACGTTGAGAGGCAGAGTTTTGTTGGCGGCGAGTAAAGCTTCGAGAGCTTTGACCTGCATCCAGACCTGGCCTTTGTCATCGACGGCGCCGCGGGCGTAGATGTTGCCGTTGCGTTCAGCGGGCTCAAAGGGGGGCGAGAGCCATTCGTCGATGGGGTCGGCGGGCTGGACGTCGTAGTGGCCGTAGATGAGGACGGTTGGCTTCGACGAGGCGTGAAGCCACTCGGCGTAGACGAGCGGGTGGCCTGAAGTGGCGATGAGACGGACGTTTTCCATTCCGATGCGCTTGAGTTCGGATGCCAGAAATTCGGCGGCGCGACGGCAGTCGTCTTTGTGTTCTGGGAGTGTAGATATGGAAGGAATGCGCAGAAGGTCTTTCAATTCACCCAGGAATCGCGCGTGATTCCGGGTTGCAAAACTTACAGCGGACGAAGACATGATATCGCTCCTCAAGGGCGGATGTTTCAGTCAAAGAAGAGTATAGAACCGGTCCCCTTAGCCGAGTTCATGGACTCGCTCAGGACCTGGGACCCGCCTTGTTGTTGGGTCCCATGCTGCCAGTTAGCGGCCGTCTCGCCATCTATGAGACCGGTTGTAGGCGCTATGCTGAACTCCAATCGACTGAAGGGACTATTCTCTTGCCAAAACGCGACTGTGTATGCCTGGTGGATCTTGTCCGCAGCCTGTCTTTCGCAGTTTCAGTCGTGCTTTTGGGATGGGGAGGCTCTGCAGCGGCGCAGACAAAACCGGAAAAACCTTTATATGCACGCGTGAATACATTCGGGGTGTTTGCAGCGTATTCCGGAGACTCGAGCCACTTTGTGTTGGGCTATGCGCAGAATCGCAAGCTTCTGGAGATCGGCGTTGCCTATAACCGCAGATTAAAGCTGGGATCGATTGCGAACTGGCAATACAGCGCGGAGTTGCTGCCCGTGGCATTGGAAAGCGACCCGGTAACTCATATCGTAGATAGCCAGCAGACCCCAACGACGCAGGTCTTCGTATCAAATTTCCGGCAGTCGGCGGCGTGTGTGGCGAGCAGCGAGAGCTATTCAGACACGCTTCCGAATGGCGTAACGTTCAGCGGGACGGTGTCGACGACCTGCGAACGGACGTGGACCGTGGGCGAAGCATTTTCTCCGGTCGGCTTTCAATGGAACTTCCGGCCACGGCACAGGCTGCAACCGGTCGTGATAGGGCATGGTGGATACATGTACAGCTCGCAGCCGATTCCGATCGACTACGCGGGGTCATTCAATTTCACATTCGACCTGGGTGCCGGTTTGGAGTTCTATCAATCGAACAGCCGGTCGATCCGCGCCGATTATCGCTATCACCATATTTCGAACCACGACACCGCCGACACGAATCCGGGCATTGACAGCGGGGTATTCCAGGTGACGTACGCGTTCGGGCGCTAGTAGCGCGGGACCTTCGGGTCAACTTCAGCCGACCATGCGTCGATACCGCCGCGGAGGGACTGCACATTTTCGAAACCCTGGTTGCGAAGCCATGCGGTGACGTTCAGGGAGCGTTGGCCGTGATGGCAGAGAACTGTGATGTGCTCTTCGGGATCGAGCTCCTGATGGGCGCGCGCGGGGACATCGCCCATGGGCATGAGGGTGCTGGGTTCGATGTGGGCGGTGGAGTATTCCCACGGCTCGCGGACATCGATGAGGCGGGTCTTGTTTTCGCTGAGAAGAGCGGCGGTGTCGGCGGAGGAGATTTCGTATTCGAGCATGAGAACAGTTTAGTGGGACGGGCGGGTCGCTGAAACAGTCCGGGGAAAGTAGTCTTGAAGAGATGCCGCCGATTTTGAATGCACAGACGATCACGAAGCAGTTTGGGGCCAAGCCTCTTTTCAAGGACATTTCATTCACCGTGGAGGACGGCTCGCGTATTGGGCTGATCGGCCCGAACGGGGCTGGAAAATCGACGCTGCTCGCGATTCTGGCGGGGGCGGTTGAGCCCGATTCTGGCGATCTGGCGGTGCGGAAGCGTGCGCGGGCTGCCTATGTTCCGCAGGACTCGCAATTTGAAGCCGGGTTGAGCGTGCGGCAGGTGCTGGAGTCCGCGCTGAGTGCGGCGCACGTGAATGAGAATGAACACGAGGGCCGGCTGCGCGAACTTTCGGGGCGAGCTGGCTTTTACGATCTCGATGCAGAGGCGGCATCGCTGTCGGGCGGGTGGCGCAAGCGGCTGGCGATTGTGGAGGCGCTGGTAAGCCATCCCGATGTGCTGCTGCTGGATGAGCCAACGAACCATCTGGACCTTGCTGGGATCGAGTGGCTTGAGGAGCTTTTGGCCGCGGCGGATTTTGCGGTGGTCACGGTGAGCCACGACCGCTACTTTCTTGAAGCAACCTCGAGCGAGATTATTGAGCTGAACCGGGTGTATGCGGAGGGGCTGTTCCGCGTGAGGGGTAACTTCAGCCGGTTTCTCGAGGAGCGAGAAGCGTACCTGGAATCGCAGAGCAAGCAGCAGGAAAGCTTGCGCAACCGGGTGCGGACCGAGATCGAGTGGCTCCGCCGCGGGCCGAAGGCACGGACAACGAAATCGAAGGCGCGGATCGACACGGCAAACGAGATGATCGGGCAGCTGGCGGCGATGGATTCGCGGACTACGGACAACACGGCGGGGATAGATTTTGAGGCGACTCAGCGCAAAACGAAGCGGCTCGTGGAATTCAACGACGTGGCCTGCGATATTGGCGGGCGCAGGCTCTTCAGCGGATTGAAATTCGTTCTCACGGCCGGGTCAAAAGTAGGCCTGGTGGGGCCGAACGGGAGCGGGAAGACCACGTTTCTGCGGCTGCTGCGGGGCGAACTGGAGCCGGCTGAAGGCAGCATTCGGCGGGCGGATACGCTGCGGCTGGTGTACTTCAGCCAGATGCGCGAGCTGGATGAGAACCTGACGCTGCGGCGGGCTCTCGCTCCCGAGGGCGATGGACTCGTATACCAGGGGCGGAATGTGCATGTGGCGAGCTGGGCGGCTCGGTTTCTGTTTACGAGCGAGCAATTGAATCAGCCGGTGCGGAATTTGAGCGGCGGCGAGCGGGCGCGCGTCCTGATTGCGAAGCTTATGCTGGAGCCGGCTGATGTGTTGCTGCTGGATGAGCCTACGAACGATCTGGATATTCCGACGCTGGAGATTCTGGAGGAGAACCTGCTGGAGTTTCCGGGAGCGCTGGTGCTGGTAACGCACGATCGCTATCTGCTGAATCGGGTGGCCTCGACGGTGGTGGGGCTGGATGGCGAGGGACACATCGGGTTGTTCGCGGATTATGGCCAGTGGGAGCAGTGGCTTGCGGAAGAGAGAACAGAGATTCGGGGCGATGGAGCACCAGGCAGAGATCAGGGGTCAGGGATCAGGGGTGTGAAAGGGACTTCGGCGGAGGAGGCAGATGCTCAAAAGCCGTCGAAGAAAAAGCTATCTTACCTGGAGGCGCGGGAGTTTGCGGTAATTGAACAGAGAGTGGAGGAGAGTGACGCGCGCCTGGCTGCAGCGCGGGCCCGGGTGGAAGACCCCGCAATTGCGTCAGACGCTGTGGCCTTGCAGGCAGCCTTGGGCGACCTGGAATCGGCGCAGGAAGAAAACGACACACTGTACGCCCGATGGGCCGAATTGACCAATAAGGCAGTCTAAACTGTGTGCAGGCGCGCAAACTGGGTCAAAGGGAAAGACGAACTTCGACGACACTGAGCGAAACAATTACATCGAAAGATGATATGGCCAATCCGGTGAAAGTTTTGATTGTCGAAGACGAACCCCATGCCCTGATGGGTCTGGCAGAGCTGATCTCCGGATGGGGATACCAGACCGAGACGGCGCGCGATGGAGTCGAAGGCTGGGAGAAGGCGCTCGCCTGGAGTCCGGCAATTGTGGTCACGGACTTGAAGATGCCGCGCATGGATGGCATCGGCCTGCTGACCAAGATCGCCGAAGACGCACACTCAAATGTCGCGGTGGTGCTGCTGACGGCGCAAGGATCGATCCAACTGGCGGTGGATGCGATGAAACTGGGTGCGTACGATTTTCTGCAGAAACCGGTGGACGCTGCGCGTTTGAGGTCAATTCTGACGAATGCGACGCGGCAGCGCGCCACAGAGATTGAGTTGGAGGTAACTCGAAGGCAGTTGAGGAATACGGGCATCCTCGGCACCATGGTAGGCAGTTCGAAGGCCATGAGGGAGATATTTGCACTGATTGAGCAGATTGCGCCTTCGAATGTTTCGGTGCTGATTACGGGCGAGAGCGGTACCGGGAAAGAGATGGTGGCCCGAACATTGCACGACCTGAGTCCGCGGAAAGGGCGACCGTTTCTGGCAGTGAACTGCGCGGCGATTCCTGAGACGCTGATTGAGAGCGAAATCTTCGGACACGAGAAGGGCGCGTTTACAGGCGCAGTGGAACGGCGAGCCGGTTGCTTTGAATTGGCAACGGGCGGAACTCTGCTTTTGGATGAACTGGGCGAGATGCCGATCGGCACGCAGGCTAAACTGCTGCGGGTCCTCGAAGAGCGAAAACTGCGCAGGCTTGGTGCCCGCGCAGAGCAGGATGTGGATGTGCGTGTGCTCGCTGCGACGAATCGCGATCCGCAGGATGCCGTGACGCATGGGCATCTGCGCGCAGATTTGTTCTATCGGCTGAACGTGTTTCATATTCATATGCCGCCGTTGCGGGAACACATGGAAGACCTGCAAGTAATGGCAGAAGCCATGGTGCACGAGATGAATCAGAAGCACACGCGGCATGTTTCGGGCTTGTCGGATCAGATTCTTGATCGGATGCTGGCGTATGACTGGCCGGGAAATGCGCGCGAACTGCGCAATACGATTGAACGCGCAGTGATTCTTTGCCCGGATGGGGTTCCGCTGGACGCGTCGCATCTGCCGCGAACGTTCGGTACTCCACAGCTGCCGGTGGCGGCGCGGGTAACCGATGCCAACGTGGTGCCGGTGCGCGTGGGGACGACGGTGGATGAAGCAGAGCGGATGCTGATTCTGCGAACGCTTGAGTCGACAGGACAGAATAAGACGCGTGCGGCGGAGATTCTGGGTGTAAGCCTGAAGACGCTGCACAACAAGCTGAAGGAATACAGCCACTCGCGGGAGGATCCGGCGGCGTGAGCTGGCGGCAGGGCGAAGTGCGCTGATGAGTGCCTGATTCATTTCCGCGCAACTCTGAAACGCGATTTGGTCGAAGCCTCTCACGTGCTGTTTTGGCATCAGAGTGGCTTTTGACAGCTTGTGTACGTGAACAATGCGACTAAAGACAAAACTCGTGCTGGCGATTACAGGTCTGGTATTCCTGATCGCCGGATTACTGTCGCTGGTGTATGTGAGTCACCTGGTAGCTGCGGCGATACAGCAGTCATACGATTCGAATCGAATGGTGGCCAACCAGGTGCGCTTTGCCCTGCATAACGCTCTGCTTGAAGGGCTGAAAGACCAGACAGTCGATCCCAACGACAAGGAAAAACTGCAGGAACTGGTTCAAGCTGCGATCAAGAACAGCGAATTTCTTGACGCCACTCTGGACTCGGCCAACATGTCTTCCCCGACCGAATACGACGTCAACATTGTGGACAGGCAATCACGCGTCCTGTTGAGCACGTTTCCGGACAATGAGGGCAAGTTGTTGCCGTGGCGGCCGAAGTACAGTGAATTGCTTGCCGCCGGTCCGATCACCAAGATGCGTGAGATCTATGGGCCGGTGAAAGTGTTTGACATCGCGGTGCCGGAGGATAGTAACGGCCAACCTTTCCTGAGCGTTCATGTGGGTGTGCGAACAACCCTGTTGCAGGCGGTTTATGAGCCTTCGCTGAAGGAGGCTTTTACGCTGATGGCCTTTGCGGCAGGAACGGCGCTGGTTGCGGCCTTTCTGTTGAGCAACCTGGCGCTGCGGCCGCTGGAAGAGATCAGTATGCAACTGGATTACTGGAATCCTACCCCGGTGGAGAGTGTCCCCCAGGGAGGCGAGCAACCGAGGCTCGACACTGCGGAAAGGGTATCAACGAAGATCGAGCAGATTGGGCAACGCATGCGCAACGTGGAGGAGGTCTTCTCTGCCCTGAAGGAAAATCTCGACCAGGTTCTTGGAAACCTTCAGGACGGAATCCTGCTGTTTACAGGGGATGGGCGGGCGGTGCTTGTGTCTGAGGCGGCGCAGCGCTTCCTCCACATCGAGAGTGACAACATCCTTGGTTTGCAGGCACGTGAAATCTTCGATAATTCCACGGTGCTGGGAAGAACGCTTCGCGAGGCTTTCGACGCTGGGGTCACGCTGGTGCAGGAAGAGGTCCATACCGAAACGGGGCGTCGCATCCAGGCATCGGTGGACTTCATCTACGACGACCATACACGGATGGGTCTCGGCGCTCTGGTGACCTTGCACGACCTTGAATCAGTGGAGCAGATCGAGTCGGAATTGGAGCTCTCACGGCGCATGGCAGCGATCGGCAGGTTGACGGCCGGCGTGGGCCACGAGGTCAAGAATCCCATCAACGCCATTGTGGTGCATCTTGAACTGCTGAAGAACAAGCTGGGTGGTGACCAGGCGCCTGCGACGCGGCACCTGGAAGTGATCGATGCGGAGATTCACCGTTTAGATCGCGTGGTGCAGACGCTGGTCGACTTCTCAAGGCCAGTGGAGTTGCGGCTGCAGGAGCAGGATCTATGCACGGTGATCGGCGACGTTCTGGCCCTGGCGGATGAAGAGCTCTCAACACGCAATGTAAAGCTGGAGGGCCGTCTGCCTGCGCACCCACTGATTGTGAATGTGGATGCGGATCTGCTGAAGCAGGCGGCGATCAACGTGATTCTGAACGGCGCGCAGGCTATGCCGGATGGCGGGGCGCTGCGGGTCACGCTGGAAGAGGATCGCAAGATGGCAGTCTTGCGGATTACCGATGAGGGGACGGGAATTCCGCCGGAGATTCGGGAGAAGATTTTCGACCTTTATTTCACGACGAAGAGCGGCGGCAGCGGTATTGGGCTGGCAATGACATACCGTATTTTGCAATTGCACCACGGGAGCGTCGACGTACAATCGAAGGTAGGCCGTGGCACAGAATTCTCCCTGCGCATTCCACTCGCAGCCACGGAATGGGGACGCCGGCATCCGCAACCGGCAAGTGTGGAAGAAACAAAGGGGTTGGAAACATGAAGTTGAGCGCCAGGAGCGCTAAGATCGCTGCGTGGCTGTTGCCGCTGCTGCTGACCGGGTGCTTTCACAAGACCCAGGTCGCGCAGAATCAGCCGCTCGCGCCCCCAATCGAAGACACGCCACCAAAGCCCGAGCCTGCACCGACGAATCTGCCTCCGCCGGAGGTAACGACACCTGTGCAGATTCAGCCACAGGAGATCACACCGCCGCCGGAGCCGGTGAAGAAGCCACCAAAGCACAAGAAACCGGCAAACACCAATACGCAAGTCGCTTCGAACGGAACGTCTGCACTCTCGGCGATCGGACCGCTTTCGACCGGCGATCCACCGAACGTGCGGCAGCAGACGGATGACTTGATTGCTTCGACCGAGAAGACCCTGAACGGAATCACGCGAAAGCTGAGTGACCAGGAGCAGAAGACGGCAGCGCAGATTCGCGAGTTCCTGAAGCAGGCGCGCGAGGCGCTGACAGCAGGCGACGTGGATGGAGCTCGCACACTGGCTGCCAAGGCGAAGGCAGTGCTGGACGAACTGCATCCGTAGCGCTGTCCAATTCCCTTCCCTTAATTTTCCAATGAATCGCAGCTAAGGCGTATCACGCTATCTGCGGTGCGTCTATCGTTCGCCCCAGCTCAGCTTGCTGCGGAGAGCGTCGAAGAAGCCGCTTTCGCTGAGGCGTACCAGGTTGACCGTGTAATCGGAGCGCCGACAGCGGACTTCATCGCCAAGGTGAAGCTCGAATCCGATCTGGCCATCGACAGTGAGCAGGCATTGCGTGGGGACGCCCTCAACGCGGACGGTGAGGCTCGCGTCTCCGCGCACAACGATAGGACGCAGGGTAAGCAGGTGCGGACAGATAGGCGTGACAACGAGCGCATCGACGTCCGGCGTGAGTATTGGACCGTTGGCGGCGAGTGTGTAGGCCGTGGAACCTGTGGGTGTGGAGACAATGACGCCGTCGGCACGGAAGCGCGCAACTTTCTTACCGTCGAGCTCAACGGCAAATTCGCCCATACGCGCAATGTCGCCTTTGGAGACGACGACTTCGTTCAAGGCTTCGAATACTTTGACGGTCGAGCCGTCGCGGATGACTTCAGAGTGCAACATGGTGCGCGCGTCGAGCGTATGGCAGTTCTCGCACCAGCTTTCGAGGGTCTCATAGAGCGCACCCAGGCGCACTTCAGTAAGGAACCCAAGAGAGCCGAGATTGACGCTGAGGATGGGCGTACCGGTTGCGGCGAAGATGCGGGCAACGGAGAGCAACGTTCCATCGCCGCCGAGCACGATGACCAGTTGCGGGTGGTGCGCGGGCAGGTCGGAGCGATCAACGGCAGGGGCGGCATCCGTGTAGGTCGCGCCTTCGACATCGAGAAGCGGCTTGTAGTTGTGCTTGCAGAGCCAATCGATCAGTTCGGGAAGCAACTGGGCGAGCTCCTGCTTTCGCGGCTTACTGACGATTGCTACGCAAGTCATGCGGTCTCAGTGTAACGGATCACGGTCAGTGAACAGTGGACAGTGGTCAGTGCTCAGAAGCACCGGTGCGATCAAAGAGCTCTGAGCGAAACCCTTCAGATTCCCAGCGATTCGGTCGCCGATTGCGCGTAAAGCAAGAACTCCTTGTTGCCTTCGGTGCCTGTGATGGGGGATGGAATTACCTCTATGACTTTCCAGCCGAGTTGAGTGGCGGCGTTTGTGACCTTTTCGATGGCGAGTTTGTGGACTTCGGGGTCGCGGACGATACCGCCTTTGCCGACGTTGCCGCGGCCGGCTTCGAACTGCGGTTTGACGAGAATGACAGCTTCAGTAAGCGCGGGCGCAGCGGCGAAGACCGGGGCGAGCAGGAGCGTCGCGGATATAAAGGAGACGTCCATCACGAGCAGGGTGAGGGCGGGCTGGCCGGGCTCGGCAAGTGCGCCGGGAGCGAGAAAGCGGGCATTGGTGCGTTCAACGAGGCGAACACGCGAGTCGTTGCGGAGTTTCATGGCGATCTGTCCGAAGCCGGTATCGACGGCGGTTACATGGGCTGCGCCGCGCTGAAGAAGGCAGTCGGTGAAGCCGCCGGTGGAGGCGCCGATGTCGAGACATGCGCGGTCGGCTACATCAATTTTCCAGTGATCAAGAGCCGCCTGGAGCTTGAGGCCGCCGCGGCTGACATAGGGCATGTCATCGCCGAGGAGGCGGATGGCGGAATCGGATGCGATGGAAGCGCCAGGCTTGTCGATCTTCTGCTCGTTGGCGAGCACCCGGCCGGCGAGGATGAGGGCGCGGGCTCGTTCGCGGCTCTGAACGAGGCCTCGGTCTAGGAGGAGGACGTCGATGCGGGTTTTGGATGGAGTGGGCAAGGCGCAGATTCAGATTAGCAATTTCGGCTGGAGAAGCGGTCTTTACTCTGACCCACTCGCTTCGCCGTGGGACATCTTTTGCGTATTCTGGACGGATGTCTTGATTTTCGGGATGCCGTGCTGATGGCAGTCGGCGCAGCGGACCCAGTGGATGTTGTGGGGGCTTTTGGCGCTGGCGAAGGTCGTATCCATCTTCTCGACGTCGATGCCGCAGTGGGACATTTGCGGATGACAGGTTTTGCAGGAGGCGGAGGCGTTCTCATTGTGTCCGGTGTGGCAGGCGAGGCAACTGATGCCCTCGTGGACGCCGACGGGGGTGCGGTCGTCGCCCGATCCGATCTGAGGACCCCAGTGATTTGCAGCCGCGACGGTGGCGGTGTCAGGTTGGCGCGGTGCGTGGCACTGATAACAGAGCGCCTGGCGCTGGTCGGGACTGATTTTCACTGCGCGTGCACCTTCTGACAGTTGCGGAAGCGAAAGCAGCCTTACGGCAAAGTGCATTTGTTCGCGGCGGTCAAAGATCGCAAGGGAATCTGTTGCGAGTGGGAGCGTGGCAGAGATGCGCTCCGCAGGCCTTGATTGCACGGGACCCTCACGATGCATCTGGTGGCATGCTATGCAGGGCATCGTAGGTTCATCGGCAAAGTTGGCGCGAGTGATGTGCCACGGTCCGGTGGCGTTCTGCGGCTGCACAAGATCGCGGACTGCGCCACTGAAATGCATGCCATGGCAGCGGAGGCAATCGTCCATCAGACGGCGCTGGGTGTTGTGCGCGGGATTGGCGAAGATCTGCGCGTAGGTGGCGCTGTGAGGACCTGCGTGCCAGGATGCGTATTCATGCTGATGGCAATTCTGGCAGTTTGTGGTCATCGCGAAGACGTCGGTGTCGCGCAGACGGATGGACTCTGGAGGCCGCGAGAAGAGATGGACGCGAATGTGCCGCAGCTTGGTGGCAAGGCTCGCTTCGTGACAATCGAGACACGTGGCGGTACGGTGCGCGGAAGTGTGGACGGCGGTTGTGTATGCGGCCATCTCGTGGCAGCTTGCACA
>NZ_JBARMD010000418.1:0-3619 GCF_049802275.1 Occallatibacter sp.
TCCGGATGCATCCATGCGAAGCAGCCTTGCCGATCGATTTCGGTTCATTCGTCCCGTGAATTCCGTAGCCCTTGATGCTCAATCCCATCCACCGCGTCCCCACCGGATTGCCCGGTCCCGGCAGAACGGTCTTGCCATTGTGTGAATAGGTCGGATCCTTGACGCGACGGGCGATTGAGAACGTGCCGGCAGGACTCGGTGTCGTGGGCTTGCCCACCGCGACGGTGTATACCCTCTTCACCTGTCCGTCTTCCACCAGAGCCAGTTTCCGGTCCTCCAGGCTCACCACAATTACCCGCTTCGCAACTGGAGTTGCCTCAACCGGGCTTGTCCGCTGGCCCAGCACCTGGGCTCCCAGAACCGCCGCCATGCTCGCCGCCACCGCCCATTCGCTCAAGCCCTTCATCGCGTCCCCCAGGCCAATCTCATTGCCCAACGCCATGAGAGGTTGCAGGACGGATGCCAATCCGTGTCTAAAAGAAAACAAAGAGATTAGAGGATGGAGAGGCCGCCATCTCCGTGTCATGAGAAACACCTGTGTGTCTCTGATGACACGCTCAGCGTCTGGGCCGGAGGGCACCCTATGTGGCGAGGACTGTGGGAAGACAAAACTTGTCAGCGATTTGGATCACGCTGAGCAGGGAAACGCAGACTGCGCGTCGCGCCTAGGGAAGTTTGGTATTTAAGCGGGCTTACTTACCGTTGCCTTCGCTGATGGTGACGATTCGGTCGATGCCGGGCACGGTGACGTGTTCAACCTTGCCACTGGGCCAGTGAATCTCGATGTCGTCGATCTTCGTCGCCTGGCCGAGGCCGAAGTGCAGGCGAGGATCGTTGCTGGAGAGATAGCTGCCACCGCTGATCACGTCTCCGCGCTGCTTCATCCCATTGGCGGTCAGATACACCGTGGTGCCGACCGCGTCGCGCGCGCTTTTGGGGCCGCCGACAAGCTTCAGTTCGAGCCAGTGATTGTGATCCGGGCTGACGTTGCGCAACAGGACGGGGTGGCCATCCATCACGTTGATCACTGCGTCGATTTTGCCATCGTTGAAGAGATCGCCTACAGCCATGCCGCGGCCGGCGATGACATCGGCGAGTCCGGTACCTTCGACGGCAGGGACACTTTCGAAGCTTTTGCCCTGCAGATTATGGAAGAGCATGGGGCGCTGCTTCCAACTGGTTCCCCAGTTGTATTTATCGGCCTGCGGGTAAACGTGGCCGTCGGACATTAGCAGATCCTTCCAGCCATCGTTGTCGTAGTCGAAGAAGGCGTCGCCCCAACTGAGGAAAGGTACGGTGATTTCGCCGAGACCGATGTGGTAACTGATATCGGTGAAGTTGGCGTCGCCCTCATTGCGGTAGAGGGGCTTGTAGTCATCTGAAAATGTGGTGTTGAAGACGTCGAGCATACCGTTGTTCTGGAAGTCTCCTACGGCGATGCCCATGGATGCGGTTTCGCGGCCGGCTTCGTTTAGCGCGTAGCCGGAGGCGTAACTCACGTCTTCGAAGGTCCCGTCGCCTTTATTGAGATAAAGATAGTTCGGCGTGGAATCGTTCCCCACGAGCAGGTCGGGTTTCCCGTCGTTGTTAATGTCAACAAACACCGCACCCAAGCCGTAGTAGCCGGGCTTGTCCGCCACACCGGCCTTGTCGCTTACGTCGGTAAAAGTCCCATCGCCATTGTTGTGAAAGAGGTGGTCGGGTTCGCCCTTCAGGCCGCGCGGACCGCAGGCTGTTGCCTCCCCACGAAATGTACAAAAAGAATTACTCGACCCGCCTTCGCCACCCTTGGCCGGAGGATTGTTCCAATCCCAATGCAGGTACCCGGCAACAAAGAGATCCAGTTTCCCGTCGCCGTCGTAGTCACCCCAGGTGACGCCCGTGGACCAGTTGCCGAGCGTGACGTTTGCCTTCTCGGCGACATCGGTGAATGTGCCGTTGTGGTTGTTGTGATAGAGGCGGTTCTTTCCGAAGTTGGAGACGTATAGATCGGGCCAGCCGTCGTTGTCGTAGTCCGCAACAGCGCAACCAAATCCCCACCGACCGTTGGTGACACCGGCTTTTTCGCTCACATCTGTGAAAGTGCCGTCGTGATTATTGTGAAAGAGAGCGGCATGCGGCGGCGTTTCCTTACCGCTGAGGGCGTCGACGGTTGATCCGTTGACGATATAAATGTCGAGCCAGCCGTCGTTGTCGTAGTCGAGCAGGCATACACCTGAGCCCTTGGTCTCGATGATGTAGTCCTTGGCAGGCGTGCCCATCTTGTGGATCCACTTGGTAAGGCCGGCCTTCTCGGAGACATCTTCGAAAATCACCGGGCCAGACTTTACGAAACCGCCGGCGGTGATGACACGATGCTGGCTGTCAAGCTGGATCTGGTGCGGCGAACTCGTGTCCCCCGCATGGGCGTCGGCGGCGGGTGCCTGCTGCGCTGCCGGTGGCGCAGGCGTGGTTGCAGTTTGTGCGTTGACCATGGCAGACAGACCCGCCGCGACGAGGGCCGAGAGACTTAACGCGCGCTTCACCGGAAACATGGGGCAAGTATACGGGTCTGCTCGTGAGACAGTCTCTCAACCAAAGGGAGGAGAGGCGGCGACGACTGGCTATGGCGCAGGTTGGGGAGGAGGTATAACTGCCCAGCCCCCGTTGGTGCCTTTGACCAGGGTGGCAGTCGCTGTCTGGATCGATGTATCGGCGGCGATCTTGGGGAAGGTCCTCATTGATTCGGGGGTGCTGGCCCAAGCGGGGATGCCTTCGACCTCGTAGCTGTATTTGACGGTGTATTGCGTGGGATTGGAGGGATCGTTGGGCGTGGCGCTGTCGATAGCGGTGACGTTGAAGTGGCCGAAACAAAAATTGCCGTAACCGGGTTGGTTCGGGTCGGGCGTCCAGGCAGAGTGCCCCTTGTCAGACAGATCGTATTGATTCACCTGTTTGGAGCCGACCAAGAAGCGGTTCTTTTCCGCGGTTCCGCGCACGAGCAGGCCGGCATCGGTGAGGGCGTCGTAGTCGCGAGTCTTCTCGTCTTTTGAGGTGTCGGCCTCGGCAGGCAGTTTGGTTGGTTCAGGCCAGACGCATTCGTGGCGGCCCGCGAAGGAGTTGTTGATGGCAGACTTGAATTCCGCCTGATCGGCTTGTTTCTTGCAACCAGCTGCCCATGCGATAAGCCCGGTAAGCAAGAGCGCCAGGGCGATTCTTTCACGCATCTGAATTCACCTCAAACATTTTGATGCCTAAAACAACCAACATCGATCCACAGATAACAATTGGTACGGGAAAAACCAGGGGTGGCCCTGAACTTCGGTTGCGGTTACGCAATCACGCTCGGAGCTTTCGCTTCCGAGGGATCCCGATCGGGTTTGCACGTTGAAGCCATGGCGGAGACCGTGACGCTCATCAGCACATCAACCATGGCGCGCTGGGCACGTGCCCAAACCGGGTGTGCGGGGCACCAGGACTTACGCTCGCAGTCCTTGCCGCCGTTCAGGCAAACGTTGAGACAGATGGGGCCGTCAATAGCTTCAACGACCTCGCGCATGGTGGCATCGCGGCCACGCTGAAGGATCGCGAATCCACCAGCTTTTCCACGTCTGGAAGAGATCAATTCGGCGTGCACCAG
>NZ_JBARMD010000419.1:0-7521 GCF_049802275.1 Occallatibacter sp.
GAACCGCCCTGGTGAAGGTGCCCGTCCGCGGTCGCCGAGCCGGGTGTCGCTGCCGGCACAACGCGGGTCCCGCAAGCCTCGCAAAACCTCACATTCGGCTTGAGCTCGTTGCCACAGTTGGCGCAGGAGCGCGTCTCGACACCGGGAGTTTGATTCCGCCGCGCGCCACACCTGGTGCAGAACGCCTCATGCTCGCCCAGTGCCGCTCCGCATTGCGTGCATAAGCCGGTCATCGTAATCCTCCCTTGCTTCGGTCATTTCTTCGGATAGCAGCCTGCCTGCAAAAACCTTGTCTCCTTTTTCGGGAGGGCCTGAGCCGCCGATCGACCCAAGTATCTGTTTGTCCATTCCCGCGAAGCAAGTAGGTTTGGAAATATTGGTGGCAGGGAAGAAGGCCAACACTCTCCAATGACTCGTGAACCAGCCGCACGTTTTACTCAGAGCCGCCCCGCCAAAGCGGCAGCGAGGTGCAACAGTTTCGTTTCATCAGGTGGATACATCATTCCGAGCTGAAAATGGACTTTGCCTTTCAACACATGAATCGTGGGCTCGTCCGGATCGCTTACGCCCCAGTATGCAGAATCTCCGAGCCCTGAGGGCGCCGGCTTCGAATGATCTGTGAAGAAGACAGCGGCCTTCTGGAAAGTTGTCTTAGCTTCCGCAGCCGATGCCTCGACAAAAACCATGAAATCCACTCTCGTATCCTGACCCTGCGGGAACGGCTCCATCCGGCTAAACTCGCAATTTGAGCCCCACGCCCCGCTATACGCGGGCATCGCCTTGCTTTCGGAAGGATCGTGGAATTTGGAGCCGATCACTTCTTCTACCAAGGAGAGAGGAAGCAGTGCGCAAGCGCTTGCCGGCGCACTGCTCTGGGCTGCTCGAGCGGGCTTGCCGCCGCTCGGCACTCCACCTGGCGGGCCTGCGTATGCCAGCCCAGCGCCGAACATCACAAAACCGAATAGAACCACTGCCAACGGACCAACTCTTGAATTCATCTCGACTATTTCGCCTCCATTCCTTCTCATTTCGCGCACAGCTCACTCTCTAAGCCGCGAGGTTTTTGCTGCACCCGATCACGGGGCTATTCCGGGAAGCCACGGGGTTGAATGATTCGCGGTTTGCAGCGGGCATAAGTTCTTTACTGGCCCGATTGCGAGCCAATATCCTCGCAAAGCCGCATGCCTGGTGGGTCGATCTTGGTAATCGCTTTGCGGTAGATCTCCTTGTTCACCGAGCCGATGGACTGCCCCCACGCCTCGGCAGAGGCGCCCACGCCCGCAACAATGTTCAGGTCGTAGCGGGAACACGGGCTGATCGCGGAAAAGCCAGTGAAGCTTGAAGCCGATGTTCCGATCACCTGAAAGTACACGGCGCCATCCGTCTTCAATGCGTTCGCAAACGTGTTTCCCAGGTGGAATCCATTCTGCTGGTATTGTTGGTATTTCTCGGGGCTGAACAGATGTTTCGCGACCTGATCGGCGATCTTGTCAACGATATCGGCGGCCTTTTTGATGTCGCTCTTGTCGTAGATCTTGTTCAGGCCCAGCGTAAGTTCAATGCGCGGCGCAGCGACGGCCACGAGCATGCCCAGCGGTGCCGTGGGAGAAATATCCTGGTGATCGCCCAGGTTAATATCGCCGTTGATATCACCGCTCGAGTTCACGCTGCCGGAGGAAACAACGAAACTCTGATTGGCGCTGTAGGTTACACGGAACGATCCCTTTGTGATCTCCTTGCCGCCTGTGATGGCAGGGTGAATCATGATTGCGCCGCTGACCTCGAGATAGAGCGGCAAGCCCTCTAGAAACTCCGATAACGGAACGTCCACGACACCTGGAAGCTTGATGCGACTCTCTTCTGCCATCACGCCAGGTGAATCCTTGGCAACGGCCCAGTCAAACGTCATTTCCCCGGTCAGATTGTTGAAGGCAGTCTTCATCCGCTGAATCTTGCTTTGCTGCACACCGATGGTCGAGTCGAAATCAAAGTCTGAAACCGAGCCCTTCCCTGTGATCGAAGCAACAAAGCCAGCTTCGCTACGCGTCAACTGCAGATCGAGATTTGTCCGTCCATCGGCGGGTGTCGATTGATAGCTGGTATTCCACCCGTCGATGATGGAGTGAACCGCGCCCTTCAACAGTCCTTTGTATGCGTCCATGTTGCCTTGGGCTCGCGCCTGATCCGCCATTGCGTTCTCGGGACTCTGTGCGTAGAGGGGAGGCGCAATGAGATCGGGCAGCGTGGAAAAGAATCCCGGATCGGGCCGATGGAGCATTGCGTTCGAGGTAGTGAAACGCACCGGTACCTGCACGTGAATCTCGCCATTCTGGATCAGATCTGTCAGCGCCGCCTGCTGTGTCAGTACCATCACTCCATCGGGTGTCTGCTCGACGCCGAGCACCACCCGAGCCAGCAGGCCCTTGATCATCAGCACATCGCCTGCTTTGAGCGCGCGCGCCATCTCGTTCGAGCTGTCAAGCAGAAGGCTGGCTTCGTTCGTTGAGACGCCAATGAGGGCCTTCTTGCCTTGATCCTGTTCCATGATGCGAACGTTCGGTCGATATGTGACGTGTGCGTAACCGGAACCCTTCTGGAGCGGCGCGGCCGCCGTTCCCGTGGATGCACGGGGCATTGATGCGGTCGATGCGGCAGATGCGGGTTGTGATGCATCTTTGTGTGACCTGCAACCCGTAAGGGGAAATGCTGCGATACAGGCAACAACAAGGAAAGCAAATGCCAGGCGACTCGATCTCGATTTCATGAGCTCTAACTCCTCAATGCAAAGTTCCCAGGGAGTTTTTCCAATGCTCCTTCGCCGCTGTTTGGGGTCACTCGATGCGGAAAGTCCAGATCGCGTCAAACAGAAGACCTTCCCCCTGGGCGCGTGCGATGTCACCGCCCGAAAACTTCTTGTCTTTCGATACTGGTCGGAGCGCGACAGCATACTCACCCGGCTCAAGCTGCGCTTCCGGCGTAACCTGGTACTTGCCCGTCCCAAGCTTCTGCGATTTGAGCGAGACCCGATCCTCCATGAAGTGCGAGTACATTTGCCAGTCACCCGCGGGCGTGCCGTCCGCTTCAGCCTTGCCCCGCGTCGCACCAACAATGCGGCAGGAATTCTGCGCCGGAGTGAGCTTCAGAATCACCGGCTCGAAGTCATCTGGATTTACCCTGCGTGCGCTGTCGAAGGTCACCGAGAACGTCGGCATCGCATTGGGCACAACGTTTTTTGAAGAGGATTGAGAGACGCCCCAGACGTACGTCACCTCGGGCTTTCGCTGTGCCATCACCGAGGAAAAAACACTGCCAGCCCCCATCACCGCCGAGCTGCCCACGTATGAGCCAGTATGCATAGCGATATCGGCCGAGGTCGTGTAAATGCCCACCTGCATCGATTGGGCAAGGACGGCATCCGAGCTGAGAGTGCCGAGCGATGTAGGCTTGGTCTTCGTCTGCGCAAGCGACGTCTTCTCGAGCGGCAGCTCACGCCAGGATTTGCCATCGGCGTAAGCAACCACGAGCGGCGAGGTCTTGTTCCCCTCCTGCGCCGTTGCCCCCGCTCCCGCGGTTTCGCTTGCGCGGCTATGTGTGGACCCGACGGTTGCGGCCATGATCGCGTCCATCTCCGCAGCCGTGACACCCGCATTATGCAGCGCAACGAGCGCGTCGGGAGACGTGTCCAGTTTTCCTCCGCTACTGCGAATGGAGGCGATGATCACCGACTCCGGAAGGCTATTGTGCACCATCTTGATGACGTCCTCGTTCGTGAGAGGCTTCTGCGCCTGTTGCGCCAATGCAATCGCCGAGCCGAGAAGGGCCAGGCAGACGGTTGGGATCAGTTTCATCAATGGCTTCATGTTTGCCTCCACGGGGCGCAGTCGATTCAGAGACACGCAGGCCGACTGCCAGGCAGGTCGGTGAGTTTGCCCCGGGGTCGCAACTATCCCGCTGCTTATGAAATGGACTCGAATCTGTGGCGGGGGATGCATGCGGCACAAGGCTCTCTGTCGAAGCCTTGAATAGCGCAGGATCGCCTTTGAATCAAAGGAATCCGGGGTGAAACGAAACTGACACGATAAGTGGCTGGGTTTCCATGTGCTTAGTCCACGTGCTGACTCGGCGCTTCGCGACGGGAGGAACGTCGCGGGTCACTGCCTGCTTGCGACCTGCTCGACAGATACCTTGCCGAGCAGTTCGGCTTTCTGGGCAACAAGCATGTACCCCTTGCCACGAGCCTCGTCGGCAAGCGTAGAGAGCTCCGTCCGTCCGGCGGGCGCATTCATTGCCATTGAAGCCTCGCCGAGCGCCAGCCTCGCCTCGCACTCGAGATCGAAATATCCCAGCCGCTTTGCTGTAATCGCGACCACCTTGAGCTTTTGCAGGGCAGGCATCGCAGCCTTGCCGTCGCGCGCGCGTGCGAAAGCAGCCGCAACTTCCACCCGTGCGCTCTGGATTGCCGCCGGCAGGCGCAGCGCTGGATCCGGACTTGAGATGCTGAGCGTGTATCCGCGCTTCACCATCTGCTCAGCATCCTCGAGTTTTCCTTCTTCCAATAGCGCGCGGCTGAGTAGGACGTATGCGGCCGACGCAGCTGGATCGGCACTCTCCTTTTCGAATTCCGCCAGCGCACTGCGAATGAGCGGCTCGGCCTGATCCGGCGATCTCTGGTCGAGCAGCAGCTCCGCGATCTCGGTTTGCTCTTCCGCCACCAGGCCGTTCTCTCCCATCTTTTTCCTGATCGCAAGCGCCTCGTCGAAGATCGAACGGGCATCGGCGAGCCGGCCCTCCGCTTTCAGCGCGTAGCCAAGTTCGTTCATCGCGGCCGTGTAATACTGGGACCCGCCTGTTGCCTTCAGAGTGTCTTTCGCAGTGGTGGCATCGAGCTGCGCTTCCTTGACGCGACCTTGGGCAAGTTCGAGATCAGCGAGCCGACTCAGGAGATAACCCGGATTACTGGGATCAAGCTTTGACTCCAGCTCAAGGCTCTGCCTGTAGAGCTTCTCGGCGGAATCGAGCTTGCCCCGCAGATAAGCGATATCGGCGATATTCACCAGCGCCGTCACCATATTGGCGATATTCCCTGCCGCCTCAAAGTGCTTCCTGGCGTCTTGGTACATCTTTTCCGCCTCGTCGAGTTTTCCCTCGTTGGTCAGTACGATTGCCATGTTGTTGAGGATGGCGCCGGTCTTTTCGTGCTCACCCAGGTCCTCAGTGTATGCAAGGGCACGCCGATAGGTGGCGATCGCTTCTGCGGAGTGACCTTGCGCACCTTCACCATCCCCCAACAGTCGAAGTGAATCGGCAGCGCCGGCACGATCGCCCACGGCAAGAAACACCTTGTAAGCCTCGTTGCAGGCGGCTGGACCTTGATCCGGATGATCCCCATAGAGCAAACGCATGCACTCGTCGCGGCGGGCCTGGGCATAGAGAACCCGTTTGCCCTGTGCAGCTGCCTTCGCGGCGCCGCTCCTTAGGAGGGCAAGCGCCTGATCTTTGTTTTCGTCTGAGGCGGCTGCGGCAAGATCGATCCGGGGATCGTCTGCGATAAGGGCAGGCATCTTGCGAAGCCGTGCCAGCACGTCCCTGGCTTCGCTGGCGTGACCACTCTCCACTTCAACAGATGCCAGGTTGAGACCATAGTCCAAATTGTCGGGATAGAGTTCGAACAACGCGCGGTCAATGGACGCAACCTGTTCCAGATGCCCGATGCTTGCGAAATACTGTGCCTGCACCATCATGCGCAACTGCTGCGGCAGATCCGTCGAGAGATCGAGTGCCGCCTTCACCTCGTGCCTGCTCTTTTGGCCATATCCGAGTTGGCTCCACGCCCGCGCCAGCATGGCATGTGCAAGTGAGAACTTGGGGTCGACTCGAACGGCCTGCTCAAGAAGATCGCGCGCACCCAGGGCATCATACTGTCGCAGCTTCATCACACCCAGTGCATAAAAGCGCGTTGCGTCCGGAGAGAGAGGCATCGCCGAAAGCACGTTGGCGACGTCGCGCTCCTCCATCCGCGTCACACCCAGATGTTCACGCAGCCGATCCCCTGCCTTCGAGACCAGATCAAAGATGTCGCGCTCGGTTCCTACTTGTGAAAACTCCGAAACGATCTGTCCCGTTGCCGCTCTCTGGAGACACACATCAAGGCGCAGGCTGCCTGGCTCGGTATGCCCAAGTGCGGTGAAAGATCCGAGCACGAGCCAGTCGCTATTGAGCGCGGAACCGATCCTCGCGGTTGTCTGCTGGTCGAGCGAAAAGGACTGTGGCCAGGGGTTTGTGCCGCGCAGGTTTTCAACATCCTGCCCCGGAGCCAGCCGCACTTGCCCGTCCCCGGAGAGTTCTGTTGCGAACATTTCGGAGAAAGCCGCCGAAAGCCACGCATCTTCCTGCTTGCCTGAATTATTTTCAAAACCCAGAACCGCCAGCGAAGGGCGCACAGAAACCGGCGCCGTTCTCTCGTGTGCAGAAATTGATGCAATCCGCGTCCGCTGGCTCTCGTAGCGATATATAGCCCCATAGCCGGCCCCTACCAGAAGAAGTGCTGCCGCGGAACTCATCGCCCACCTGGGGGTTCTGAAACGGCTCGGAGCGCCCACCGGAGGTTTTGTGACGGGTTGCATCTCAGTGAGGGCCGCCAGCGCTTCAGCGGATGCCAGAGACGTGATCGCAGCCGCAATAGGAGTTGCGACAACCGGAGCGATGAAGCGGTATCCCCGCCTTGGCACCGTCTCGATGAATCTTGGATTGTCGGAGTCGTCATCGATGGCCGCACGCAACCTCTTCAGGATCACATTCAGACTGCCATCGAAATCCACATGGGTCCCGTCAGGCCAGAGGGTCTCCTTCATTTCGTTCCGGGTCACAATTTCGCCGCGCCGCTTGAGCAGCATGACAAGAACCCGGAAGGACTGACTCTGAATCCTGACGCGCATTCCATTGCGCAAGAGAACTTCCTGGGCGCAATCCACCTCATACAAGCCAAAGCGAAAGACGTTGGGCGGGGAAGCAGGAAGTGGCATCGCTGTTCAATCCCGATGCGGGTGCAGGAAGCATACCACGCTTCCAATCCCTTGTCAGTAAATGATGTAACCGGTTGCAATGGAACCACTTTGCAAGACATGCAAGAGTCACACTCACTTCCGTTGACCCAGTCTGTTACTTGAGTTATTCCGGAGCAACAGATGGTGCTTTGGCGTCGGAACTCGGGACACGGAATGGTCTGCCTTGGCGAATGAGTCCGCAGCGCAGGCAGAAATCCCCGAAGAGATCGGCAAAGCGAACAGAAAAGGAGCAAATCACCATGGCATTTTGTGGACAATGCGGAGCACCCCTTTCAGAGGGGACCACTTTTTGTGGGAGTTGCGGAAAACAGGCAAGCCTGGCGGCGCAGCCAGTGACGGATCAGCCGGCGGATTCCGGCGGTGCTGGATGGACTTCGGTAAGCTCACAGCCGCTTGCTGCGCCGGTGTCTCCTCAGCGCCCGGATGCCCTGGCATGGTCGCCGGTCGCGAATCAGCC
>NZ_JBARMD010000420.1:0-12154 GCF_049802275.1 Occallatibacter sp.
GACAGACTGCTAAATTGACAGCGACGTTCAGTCCTCAGATACCAGAACCGTACAACTACACTGGGGTGGTTACGATTGCCAGCAACTCTTCCACCAATCCCAGCGCGGTCATCAACATGAACGGAGCCGGAATTGCTGCGTCGACGTTGAAGACTCTTTCGTGCGGCACCGCGAGCTATACAGGAGCAGGAACAGACGCCTGCACGGTGACGTTGAGCGGAGCAGTTCCAAGCGGGGGATTGGCAATTGCGCTGTCGAGCAACAATTCAGCCGTCACGGTTCCGTCTTCTGTAACTGTAGCGGCCGGGGCAACCAGTGCTGCCTTCTCGAGTTCAGTCACCGCGGTAACCACGTCTCAGACGGCCACAATTACCGCCACAGCCAGCGGCCTCTCCCAGACGTTTGCCATTCAACTGGGCACGGCAGGCGGTTCGCTCAGCATCAATGCCACCAGCGTTCCCTTTGGCGAAATTATCGCCAATTCCACGGCCACTCAGACCATCACGCTGACCGCGACAGGTACGTCTCCTGTCACGGTAAGGGGGGCCTCGATCGCTGGGAGCGGCTTCTCGGTTTCAGGGACGACCTTCCCCGTGACCCTAAATCCAGGCCAGACAGCAAATCTGAGTGTCGTGTTCGCTCCTCTAACAGCCGGTTCGTATACCGGGCAGTTGACGATCTCGAGCAACTGCACCGGGGGAAGTACGGGCGTCAGCCTGAGTGGAACGGGCGATCCGCATCGAGTGCAGCTTTCCTGGAATACGCCCAGCGCTGGAACTGACCCGGTGGTTGGGTACAACATTTATCGCGCGACCGCGGGAAGCTCAAATTACCAGCTCATCAACTCGGCTGAGGATTCCCAGACCACATACTCTGACACCACCGTGGTACACGCAACGAGTTACGTGTATTACGTCATGAGCGTCGATTCTCTCGGAGCCCAAAGTGTGGCTTCGAACACGACAACAGTGACGATTCCGTAGGCAAACCAGCCTGCAACATCCCATCCTGCCAGACCGAAGCGGGTTGTCTGGCAGGTGGGATGAAACTCCAGGATCTCGCGCTCAAAAAACCGTTCCGGCCGAGCCTGTCGTGAAGTTGAGCCACATAGGGAAAGACACGACAGGCGCGGGCCTTCCGATATCTGCGTTGAACAATGGACGGTCGTTAGAAATCTGGGAAGGGATTATGGCGGAGAGGGGGGGATTCGAACTCCCGGAGCCCGTAAAGGCTCACTCGCTTTCGAGGCGAGCGCAATCGACCACTCTGCCACCTCTCCGCTTTGTTTTTCCAACTTCTTGCTCGGCTGTGGAAAACCAGCCAGAGTGCCAAATGCCTGTCTCGGTTCAGACTCCCACTCGCGCGGAAGAAGTTCCGGGCCATCCAAACGCGGCCCGAATCACTTTAGGCACTCATTGAGAATAACGCATTGCCATTTGGATCGTCGAATGACCCACGTTACTGCAACTGACAAGGAAGCACAGCTTTTAACACCCAGAGAGGACAATTACGGAGGTTGCCGTTACCTACCGAGGGACTCTTTCGAGGCTCACGCGCGAGGAACCATTTGCAAAAGGACATTTCGCCCGGGGTTGTGCTTCTGGATACTGTGTCTTTTGCCAGTTTCAGAACAGGCCGGCCAAGGGTATTCTCCTACGCGATATACGCAATAGAAGTCGCAGAGATGCAAAGATCTACCGACACGGCTCTGTTCTCCATTTGGAAGGGCCCGCCGTCCATCGGGATTTCGTTGCTTCGGGGACCAACGCAAACCAGGATGCGGGTAGGTTTGGGTTGACTGATTCAATCAACGGAGATTCGGATGGGAACTGTCGAAGGCGTTCTCGGAGCCTCTATCCATGGCGTTGGGACCTGGCATGCGGATTGGGGATGGGGCTTGCTGGTGATCTTCCTAACGGTGATCATCCATATCTCAGGCCTCGGGATTATGCACGAGAGAGCCGCTCAAACATTGTCCCGGGTAAGGAACAAGCGCCATTCCGGAGTCAGATTTGTGCTTGTACTAGGCGCCGTCTCGATGTTGACCACTGCACTGCACGTGATAGAGATCATCATCTGGGCTATTTGCTTTCTGCTTCTTAATGCACTCCCTGACGCCGGTTCAGCAATGCTCTATTCGCTCAATGCGATGACCAGCTACGGTCACGAAAGTCTATTTTTGGAACCCCGCTGGCAGTTGTTAGGCGCGACAGAGGCGCTAAATGGTTGGCTGCTGTTTGGGCTCACCACTGCTTTCCTCTTCAGCATGTTTCAAAGGGCGTTGCAGACAGTTGAGCGTCAGATCCCGAACGATCAGTAGAACAACCCGCAAAGAACAAGTCTGCTTTCATCCCCGAGTTTCTGTTTGAATAATTCGGGTTGTAGGCCCTTGAGAGCATTCCTGCATATTTGATCGGGGTGCCAGGAGCTGGATGCGCGGTTGGCTGCAAGCTTGCAGCACCCCGGTACTCCAAGGTGATACTTTACCTCTTGGTTGTTTCTGGCCCATGCAGGCAGTTCCAAAGCAGAGGAAAGACACAATTTCCGGGTTCTCCCGCATAATGACTGGCTCCAAAGCAGGAAGGGAGCGTCACGGTTAATACGGCGTTCGACAGGGAGTCGAGTTTCTCATGATGGAATTCCACATCTCGCGGAAGGCGCGCGAACGATATCGGTTTGCTGAGTCGCTTTTCTCGTATAACGGCAACGTGGTGTTTGCCAATGTTGCGGCTTGCCGCGCCTTCGCCCACCAGATGAACCAGGTGCGCGAGGCCGACAAATATCCCGAATTGGCCGTCCATGCCGGGCAACTGTTTGCCATGGGTCTGATCGACGAGGCGAGCCACGTGCTCATGGCGCGTTACCGCGAGCAATTCGACCCTGAAGTGATGACGTCGGCGCTCGACTGGTTTGCGGGCCGCGTGGGCTCCCCGGAACTCGACACCATGCTGCTGACTTTTGTGGAGCATTTCCCGGGGCAGAGCGTGATGAGAGGCGAAGAAACTCCGCGGCAGTGGCTCAACGGCAAGACCGGCAGTATGCCGCACCGTGCCGCCGCCCTTGAGGAGTTACTGTTGCTGTGGTCGGCCAATCGCAACGAGGCATTCAAGAAGTTCGAAGAGCTGTTTGAAGACAAGCCGCTTGCCGAGAAGACTGTCTACCGGCAGGTTACGCAGGAACTTCCGCAGTATTTTGCGACGCGGCCCCTGATCCCGGTGGAGGGCGCGAAGGCGATCAGCCTGTTTGATCTGTTGCGTGCCCCCGTGAGCGGTGCGCCGGCTTCACTCGCTGAGCAACTGGCCCTGATTCGCAGGTTGTGGCGACCACTGCTCGGCGACAGCATGGACCGCCTGCTGATGATGGGCGGCGAAGTTCTGCATGAAGAAGAGATGGCCATCTGGATGCAGTTCAATCCGGATGCAGCCCGCGCGCGTGCCGCCGCTGAAGAAGCCGCGCGCCGCCGTCGCGAGAGCGGTACGCAGCAATGGCCCTCAATCGTAAGCGAGTCGCAGGTGCCGGTGTTCGGCGACCCTGCGCATGAGTACGAGAAGTTCAGCCCCGATACCGCCTGGATGCCGAACGCGGTGCTGATTGCGAAGAGCACCTACGTGTGGCTGGCGCAACTCAGCAAGCAGTATGGCCGGCACATTCATCGGCTCGACCAGATTCCCGATGAAGAGCTTGCGACCCTGGCACATCGCGGGCTCAATTCTCTCTGGCTGATTGGCGTGTGGGAGCGAAGTCGCGCGTCGAAAACGATCAAGCAGCTTTGCGGGAATCAGGATGCTGTCGCTTCGGCTTATTCGCTTTTCGACTACAAGATTGCTGAGGACCTGGGCGGCGAACCGGCCTACATCACTCTGCGCGACCGCTGTTATCACAAGGGGATTCGCCTGGCGAGCGACATGGTGCCCAACCACATGGGCATCGATTCGCCGTGGGTGATCGAGCATCCGGAGTGGTTCATTTCCCGGTCGGAGTCGCCGTATCCGGCATATAGTTTTAATGGCCCGGATCTCTCACACGACAACCGTGTCGAAATCAAAATTGAAGATCACTACTTCGAACAGACTGATGCTGCCGTGGTCTTCCAGCGCCGCGACAAGTGGACCGGAGACACGCGCTACATCTATCACGGCAACGACGGCACCAGCTTTCCGTGGAACGATACAGCGCAGCTCGACTATTTGAATCCTGCGGTTCGCGAGCAGGTGATTCAAACCATCCTTTACGTGGCGCGGTTGTTTCCGGTAATCCGCTTTGATGCTGCCATGACTCTGGCCAAGCGGCATTTTCATCGGCTGTGGTTTCCCGGACCCGGATCGAGCGGCGCCATTCCCTCTCGCGCCGAGTACAGCATGAGCCAGGCGGAATTCAACCAGCACATGCCGCACGAATTCTGGCGCGAGGTGGTAGACCGTGTCGCCAAGGAAGTGCCCGGAACGCTGCTGCTCGCCGAGGCCTTCTGGCTCATGGAGGGCTACTTCGTTCGTACGCTCGGCATGCATCGCGTATACAACAGCGCCTTCATGAACATGATGCGTGACGAAAAGAACGCCGAGTACCGCTCCGTCATCAAGAACACCCTGGAATTCGATCCGGACATCATGAAGCGTTACGTCAACTTCATGAGCAATCCTGATGAAAGAACAGCAATTGACCAGTTTGGCAAGGGCGACAAGTGCTTCGGTGTGACGGCCATGATGGCGACCCTGCCGGGACTGCCGATGTTCGGACATGGGCAGATTGAAGGGTTCACTGAAAAGTACGGCATGGAATATCAGCGCCCGCGTTATGACGAGACGCCGGACCATTGGCTGGTGGAGCGCCACGATCGCGAGATCGCGCCGCTGCTCAAGCGCCGCTGGGTTTTCGCCGAGAGCCACAACTTCCTGCTGTACGACTTTTTCGAAGGCTCGGGTTCGGTCGACGAGAACATATTCGCCTACTCCAATCGCACCGGCAACGAACGCGCGCTGGTGATTTACAACAATCGATACGGCACTGCTCACGGTACGATCCACAACTCCGCCGCCTATGCTGACAAAGCCACTTCGCAGCTGCGCCAACGCACCATCGGCGATGGTCTCGGATTTGGCGGAGACACCGGCGCAATCCTTGCATATCGCGATGCGTTGACCGGCCTTGAATACCTTCGCCGCGCCAACGACTTTGCCGACGGCGGCCTGACGTTTCACCTGCATGCCTACCAGTGCCACGTGTTTATGGATTGGCATGAGAAGTGGGCGTCCGCAGAGAAACCGTGGGACCGCCTGTGCGATCAGCTGAACGGACGCGGCGTCCCGAGCCTTGAAGACGCGCTTGTCGACATGGAGTTGCAGCCGGTTTACCAGGCGGTGCACGCGCTGCTCGATCAGGACATGATCCGGCTGCTGACCGACCTGGCCGAGCACCCTCGCGCCACCGCTGGCAATGGCACGATCAGCGTGGCCCTCGATCGCAAGCTGAATCGCCGGCGCAGCGAGCTATTCAACGTGGCATGGACTCGCTGCGAAGCCTTTCTGCGCATCGCGCAGCCTGCATTCCGCGCGCGCACCGGCGTACAAAAAGAAATGACAATGCCGGGATTGCTCGGACCGGCTTTCCGTGAGCGGCTCAGCGCAGCCATGCGCATCCCCGTGGTCGAGACCCTGTTCAAAGAGCCATGGACGGCTGCTGCGCGGCGCGTATTACCCAGCCCCAGCCCGCAAATGACCGCGACCGCGATGTGGGCGCCCATCATCGCATGGTGCGCGCTCGAGACACTGGCCGAATCCATTGACTTGGCAAAGCCGGAACAAGCTGCGCTCGACGCATTCGATCGCTTGCGTCTGCGGCAGCCCCTGGCCGAGTCGTTCAACGCTCTCGGGTTTGACGGCGAGGCGGGATGGCGAGCTGCGGCGCGCATAAAGGTGGTTTTACTCGCCAAATCAAAGAGTGACATCGGAACTCCGGAGCAGGGAACTGCAACTCACGAGCATTCAGAGAAAATTGCGTCGAAAGAATCCGAAGCCGCTCCGCCGAAGAAGCCGGCAGAGCCCGAAAGCAAGTCTGCGGCAACGTCGCAGCACGCGATCGAGATGGGCGGGATTTCGCGGGAGCTTTGGTCCGATCCGGATGTGAGATGGTTGACCGGCGTTCACGATGCCGGCGGAAGTTCGTACCTGGTGCGAGAGCCGTACGAAGAATTTCTATGGTGGCTGCAGATGCCGGCGCTTTTGCATATCGCCGGAGAGCCGTCGCCCAGTAGAACTGAAGTGCTGGCGCTGAGTAACAAGGTGCATGAGGCACTGGCTGCGGCGGAAAAGGCGGGCTACCGTCTGCAATCGATCCTGGGCGCCGACGAGGGGGAGGACGAGCGCAAGGCGAAAACGGCTGAGCAGCCGAGCAACGTAGCATCGACGCCCCTTGATGCGCTGGAGCGCAACCTTCCGCGCGGATCAAAAGCGGAATCGTCCGACACTGACGATTCAACCAAGGATGATTCGGAAACTGCCCCATCGAAACCGATGAAGTCGCGGTGAGAGTGCTGTCAGTTCTGACAGTAGATTTCCTCCAAGTGGGGGCCAGACACTGTCACTGACGGGAACAATCGGTCTTCGTGGAAATTGTTGAGTTTTCGCATGCACTGCCGGGACAGCAGCGGACCATTCAAAAAACTGACCGGTACCTTTTTCTTCGGCCTCCCATTGAGTCTTAGTGTGTAAGGGGATTCGATGGGAATTGCCACGAAAGAAAAATCGGAGGTTCGAGTCTCAACATGAAAGACCGCCTCCCCTCTTCGCTCCTGCATTCACTTCAAGCTGCCGCATACATAGTCATCCTCGTTTGGGGTGTCAGGTTCACTTCCGCAATTCTCGGCCCCCTGCTGCTCGGTCTCATGCTTGCCTACGCCGTGGTCCCTTTTCCCTCCTGGCTCATGCACCGGTTCAGGCTATCGAAGCGCCGGGCGACGACCCTCACAGTCATCGCCCTCATCTTTGCAGGTCTGACGGCCTTGTTCACTCTTGAAGCAGGCATCGCGAGGCTTGCGGAGAGAGTGCCTCTTTACGAACAACGTCTGGCGGGTCTCTACGATCAAATCACGGTTCTGATGATTCGCTTTCAAGGCATTAACCCCGCGAACCTCTCCCTGGAGAAACTGCTGACCCCTGAACGACTCGGCGCAATCGCGACTTCCGTGGTTCCGGGAGCGAGTGCAATTGCCTCCGAGTCACTGCTGATCTGCCTTCTGGCGTCTCTTCTTCTCATGGAAATGTTGCCAGAGGTGGGAATCGCGCCGAGCCTTCTCGCCGGCGCTCTGATGAGCCAGGCCTCCTATGCGAGAGGCTACGTGGTTGTTACAGCCAAGTCCGCAGGCATCAATGCGCTGATCAATTTGGCCTTTCTGTTTGCGATGGGTGTGGAAACCCCGATTCTCTGGTGTGTCCTGTATTTCTTTCTGGCGTTCATTCCTTTTCTGGGGCCCGCCATCGCAATGGTCCCACCGATTTTCCTTACCTTACTTATGTTCGGCTGGCAAAGGGCCGTTTTTGTGGCCTGTGTTCTGATCTTGACCCAGTTAATCGTTGGAAACGTGGTGATGCCGATCCTCGCAAGGAAGTCGATGAGTATCTCCTTTCTCGAAATCACGCTATCGCTGGTGGGCTGGTCGTTTCTCCTCGGAATCCCGGGCGCGATTGCCGGGATCCCATTGACTCTCGTTTTGAAGGAGTTTCTGGAGAATAATCTTCGGAAAAACGACCTCGCGGACCAAGCATCTGGATGAGTTGTGTATTTTGCCTCTATTGCGCATTCCGCTCGCTGACGAGCGCGCGCCGCTGTGGCGGGGATTTAGCAAATCCGCTGCTTGACAAACTGAACTAAACCGTTCAGTATTGAATCTCCGCCCCAGGAGGTCGCTCACTTGATCAGGGTGCAAAACCTCGTAAAGACATTTGGAACCTTCACCGCCGTCAACGACGTCTCGTTCGACGTGGCGGCGGGAGAGATATTTGCCTTCCTCGGCCCCAACGGAGCAGGGAAGACCACAACCATCAAAATGCTCACCACGCTGCTGCACCCCACCAGCGGCGCCATTCAACTCGACGGCCTCGACCCGCAAAAGAATCAGAGCGCGGTCCGGCAAAGCTTCGGAATTGTGTTCCAGGATCCCAGCCTCGACGGCGACTTGACGGCCGCTGAAAATATGGAGATTCACGGCGTGCTCTACCACGTCCCGCATAAGGTGCGGAAGCAGCGCACTGAAGAGTTGTTGAATCTCTTCGAACTCTGGGAGCGCCGCAATGACCAGGTGAAGAAGTTTTCCGGCGGAATGAAGCGGCGACTCGAGATCGCGCGTGGATTCCTCCACACGCCCAAAATTCTTTTCCTCGACGAACCTACGCTGGGCCTCGATCCCCAGAGCCGCAATCAGCTGTGGAACCACGTGAAGAGAGTCAACGAAGCAGAGAAAGTAACGGTCTTCCTCACCACGCACTACATGGATGAGGCGGACCGCGTAGCTCATCGAATCGGCGTGATCGATCACGGCAAGCTGGTCACCCAGGGCACGCCGAAAGAGATCAAGGAGCAGACCAATTCAGAATCTCTGGAGGATGCTTTTCTCAAACTGACCGGCTCGACCATCCGGGACGAAAGCGCAGACTCCGCCGACCAGATGCGGCAGTTTGCAAAGATGTGGACTGGAGGCAAACGATGAGCGCGATCTATATCTTGTGGCTTCGGGAGTTGAAGCGCTATACGCGGTCGCGTGCGCAGATCATTGCTTCGCTGGGCCAGCCGATGCTGTATCTACTGGTGCTCGGGTTCGGTCTCGGGCCTGTATTTAAGCGCGCCGGCAATGGCGACTACTTTCAATTCATTGCACCCGGTGTGATCGGCATGTCCGTCTTGTTCTCGTCGATCTTTTCAGGCCTCGGCCTTCTCTGGGATCGCCAGTTTGGTTTTCTCAAGGAGACCCTGGTTGCCCCCGTTTCGCGCCTCCAGATCATGATCGGCCGCACTCTGGGAGGCGCAACAGTGGCATGCCTCCAGGGCCTTTTGGTCATGGTGATTTGTCTGCTCGCGGGTTTTCGGCCCGCGCATCTCTCCGCCATTCCTCTCGCTCTTGGATTCATGGTGCTGATTGCCTTGAACTTTGCAGCGTTGGGCATGGCCATTGGCTCAGGCCTGCAGGACATGCAGGGCTTTCAGCTCATCATGAACTTTCTCGTGCTGCCCATCTACTTTCTCTCCGGAGCGATGTTCCCGCTCAGCGATGCCAAGAGCGTCTTGAAGTACATTACGCGCGCCGATCCTTTGTCGTACGGCATTGATGGAATGCGGAATGTGCTGGGCGCGTCGAACGCCGCATTCGATCCGAGGCTTGACTTCATGGTGCTGGCAGTCGTGGGCGCCATCCTGCTGGTGTTTGGAGCGTATCGTTTCTCGAAGATCGAAATATAATGCGCTCCATCGAAATCGAAGCATAATCATGGTCCGACCCCGCAGTATTGAAGCTCACGAAAAAGTCCTCAACGCCGCGCTCAATCTGTTCGCCGAGCGCGGCATTGAGGCCACCAGCATGGACTCGATCGCGCAGGCGTCCGGCGTGAGCAAGGCAACCATCTACAACCACTGGGCCGACAAAGAAGCCCTGCTGCTTGAAGTGATGCTGATGGTGAACGGCCTCGATCGCGAGCCAGAAGATGTCGACACCGGCGATCTGCAGCGGGACCTGACGACAGTGCTCACACGCAAGCCGCCAGACAAATTCGACGCAGCCCGCAATCGCATGACGCCGTCGCTGATTGCGTATTCTGCCATTCATCCGGAGTTCGGTAAGGCATGGCGCCATCGCGTTATGGAGCCTCCCCGCCAGTGCCTCAAGCGCGTTCTACGCCGTGGCATCTCCCGCGGCCAGCTGCCCCGCGATCTTGATCTCGAAGCCGCCATGGCACTGCTGCTTGGCCCCATGCTCTACGCGCACGTCTTCCACAAGGAGCAGCACCCGAACGCTCCTGACCTCGGTCCAATGACCGCGCAAACTTTCTGGCGCGCACACAGCCAGGCGCGTGAACAGCACATAGAAAAGGCTGGAATCAAAAAGGAATCGTCCACAGCAAAGAGAAAGCCGACCAGAGCTAAGAGCTGATAGCCGATGGTTGAAAAGATGGGTTAAGTTTGTCCAAGCCGGCCTCGACCCGTAGAATCACTAGGAGCAGCACGCGGGACCGATGGATCGGTTCACGTCCCAGCCGCTGCCAACTTCAGATGACTGAACACGCATCAGGTTCACCTAACGCCCCGCAGCCGGAATCACAGGCGTGGAAGAGAATTGAGACGGCACGCCATCCCCAGCGGCCTTACCCCATGGACTTTATCGAGCGAATCTTTACGGATTTCAGCGAGATTCACGGGGATCGCGCCTTTGGCGACGACGCCGCCGTGGCTTGTGGCATGGCAAAGCTTGGCGACGACGAAGTGTTCGTGATCGCCAATCGCAAGGGCGGCAGCACCAAGGAGCGCGTAAAGCGCAACTTCGGCATGCCCAATCCGGAGGGGTATCGCAAGGCGCTTCGCGGCATGAAGATCGCCGAGAAATTTAACCGCCCGATTATCAGCTTCATTGACTTGCCCGGAGCCTATCCCGGTCTCGGCGCTGAAGAGCGCGGCCAGGCGGAAGCCATAGCGCGCAACATACGCGAGATGGCGCGACTGCGCGTGCCGACCATTTCCATCATCAGCGGCGAAGGCGGATCCGGTGGCGCACTGGCGCTGGCTGTCAGCGACCGCGTGCTGATTCTCGAAAACGCGCTCTATTTTGTGATCACGCCGGAGTCATGCGCTGCCATCATGTGGCGCGATGCCTCGCATAAACAGCAGGCCGCCGAAGCCATGCGCATCTCCGCGCCCGAAGTCGCCGCGCTGGGGTGCATCGACGAAATCATTGCAGAGCCTCCGGGGGGCGCGCACACCGATCACCCCGTCGGCGCTGGACTGGTAGGGGCGGCAATTCAGAAGCACCTCGCCGAATTGAAATCGATGCCCGTTGACGCCCTGATTGCAGCGCGCCAAAAAAAGTTCCGCAACATCGCCCAATGCTATACAGAAGGATAGTGCGCGTGACGCTCCGAATGCCTGTCGAGCGCGAACGCATGCTCTTCCACCGCCGATTGCAGATGACCGCCAGCCACGCAGATTCGCTTCATCAAAGGAGTTGGGGATGAGTGCGCTTGCACGCGGCGGCAAAATGCGCGCCTACCTCGAATTCATCGCCGCAGTCCTTTACTTCTTCGTGGCGCGGTCGTTTGCGCACAACGCATCGATCGCCATCCATCGGGACGTGTGGGCGCCGCTCGTAGAGCAGTTCCTGCTTGTGTTTTTTCTCGTGCTCGGCTACGCGGCCTTCGGTTCGCTCTTCGACCGGCAGGTGGGTTCCATTGCCGCGCAAGGGCTGCCCCTTCGTCCCGGCTGGACACGGGAAGTTGCCGCTGGCATGGCAGTCGGGTGGGGAGCGGTTGTGGCATGTGTTCTTGCCATGACGGCGATTGGCGGCATCGCTGTCGTTATCACGGCGCAGCCGTCTGCGTGGTCATGGCTGCTGGCTGATGCTGCATACTTCGCGCTCCTCGCGCTCGGCGAAGAGGTCGCCTTCCGCGGATATGGGTTCCAACGTTTTGCCCAGGTCGTCGGTTCATCCGGCGCTGCCTTCGGATTTGCGTTGTTCTACGCCATTGTCAATGCGCTACGACCCGGAGCAACCAATGCGAGTGTCGCCATCTCGGTGGTCTTCAGTTTCCTGCTGACGACGGCTTATCTGCGCACCCGTGCTCTCTGGGTAAGTTGGGGATTCAACTTTGGCTGGAAAGCCTCGCAGGCCCTCATCTTCGGATTGACGGTGCGGGGTGTCAGCAGTCATTCGCCCATCATTGAGGGCAATCCGATGGGGCCATTCTGGCTGACCGGCGGCGGATATGGAATCGACGCCAGCTGGTTCGCTTGCCTGGTGCTTCTGATTGCGTTTCCAGTAATTTATCGCGTAACCCGTGACCTGGACTTCCACTACAACGCTCCCATCATCGTTCCCGGCGGAGTCGCCGTAGACCTGGATGCGGCTGCGCGCCGCCAGCACGAAGCCGCGATGGCACCCCCCACGGAACCGGCCCCGCCG
>NZ_JBARMD010000421.1:0-11652 GCF_049802275.1 Occallatibacter sp.
TGATGCAAAAGCCCATGGTTGCGTTTGAGGGACATCTCAGTTACGACTTCAAGAAACGGGGGCTCTGGGCCTCACTCGACGGCAACTACTGGGCAGGTGGCGAAACAAACGCAGGTGGTGTCGAGAACTCGAACGCCGAACAGCGGAACTCCCGCCTGGGGGCACTGCCGCGGTTCCGATCACAAAGCATCAATCACTGAAGTTCAGCTACAGCGATGGCGCCCATATCCAGTTTGGCGGCAATTATCAGAATGTATCGGTTGCATGGCAATATGGCTGGCTGGGAAGGCCTAAATGATCCTCGTCTGATCCGACGAGACATGCGAAGCATTCAACGGAAGAGGAGTATGGAATCAAATGGTTGTTACGGAGAACAGCTTGATGATTAGCGGCGACGCAAAGATGAAGAACCTGCTGACCGTGACAGCCGCGATTGAACTGGGAGCTGGCTTAGTGCTGATGGTGATTCCATCGTTTACGCTCAAGCTCCTGCTCAGTTCACCACTTGATTCGCCCGCGGCGCTAACCGTTGCGCGTGTGGCCGCGGTGGCTCTGCTCGCCCTGGGAGTAGGCTGCTGGCTCATGCGACGCGACAGTGAGAGCCGAGCCGCGAAAGGGCTCATCTCCGCGATGTTGGTATACAACGCAGGTGTGTCTGCGGTGCTCGCGTATGCAACGGTGGGCCTGGGACTGCCAGGAATAGGCATTTGGCCGTTCGTTCTGGTTCATGTGGTCATGATTGTCTGGTGCTTCAAAGCGATCTGTAGCCGGACAGCGGACAAATAGTCAAGCAAAATGACACGACCTCCGCAACTTTGCAATCGCGGAGGTTGTTCAACTGCCGATTATGTGTGATTCGTTAGAGCGACCTTTTAGCGCCAGTAACCCTTATGAAAGACCCAGGTGCTTCCGGTGTGGACGTAGCGTGGTTGCACCCAAACAACACCAACACGTGGTGGTCGGACCCACCTTCCTGCGACCCATACGTACCCGTGGCCATTCCAACTCTGGTAACCGGCGATCCACACATAACCGGGACCGGGTGCGACGCCAACTACCCCCACGCGTACGGGCGGAGGTGGTGCAACACGAATCACTGTTGTCTGCGCACTTCCGATAAGTCCGGCCGTTAGCAGTACTGCGCAACCGGCAGCGCGAAAAAAGGACATAGGTTCACTCCTCAATTTAGAATTCTGTCTGAATTTTGGTGGTCGAGACTTGGGTTCAGAGTACACCTCTTGCATGATTGTTGATACTGGCAAAATACAGAGTGCCGCCCTGACCATTATTCCTCAATGCACATCTACTGAGCGTCGGCTCCGCGCATTTGATTCCCGCATACGGTCTCTGCGGCCCCGAGATCAGGATTGCTATCTGCCCCGACCCCTCCATGTGATTGGCGAGGCTCGGCGTCTGTCCGAAAACCTTGCTGAAATCGTTTAGCAAATCTTCAGTCGCGCGCCGCACGGGCACCGGCTGGTCCGCGCTTTCCACAATCGTGACCGATGCATCGATGGCGATACTCGATCGACTTGCAGCATGCGAAGAGACTGGCGCCGCGGATATGACTCCAAAGGCCAGAAGAAATACAAGCGAATGCCGACGATGGCGAAAACCAGCGCGCTGGAACATGACGTCTCCTTCGGGAAGAGAGTCTGAGTCGTATCGAACACTCGAACGGAAGTTCGAGAGAAAGCCACAGAGAATTGAACGCGAACGTTGGGCGAGCGCGAACTGGGAATGGGCTTCGTTCGCGTCCCGAATTATACCGGACAGTCCGGCACAGACGCACCCGTGACCGTGCTTACGCGGGTCTCGCGGCCGCAGTGCTACAGTGGACTGGTCTTCACTTCTCTTCAGGTCATTGCTTCTTGCGTGCTCTTGGTGTGTGTTTGGCGGCTGTGCTCGCGCTCTCTGGCGTGGTTTTCGCCGCTACGCGCGTTCAGCCTGTTCCCGTCCCACCAGAGCTGCACTCCACCGCTTTCACCGTAATGGTCAACAATCAGCCTGTCGAAGTTGCTCACGCTGCAGCCAGCTACGACTTCGTCAACTTTGATGTCACTGGCCCGGTCTCCATCGCCATCACCGCTGCCGAGCCCGGCTTCTGGGATAAAGGCGTCGACATCGAACCGTGGCGGCTCGGTATTCGCCCCGTGCGCGACGGCCAGACCATTCGATTCAAAATCGCCGGGCCGCAAAAGCTTTCCATCTCACGTCCCGGCGATTTCCTCAATCACGCCACCATGCTCTTCGTCTTCGCAGGTGAGGCGCCGGCACCGCCCCCGCCCGCGAGTCCTTCCGTTCATGTACTCGAAGCGGGCGTCTATCACCAGAGCCTCAATCCCCAAAGCGGCGATACCTACTACCTCGCGCCTGGCTCCTATTTCTACGGCAGCCTCAACCTCTGGAAAGTCAGCGGCGTCAAAGTGCTTGGCCGCGGCACCATCGTCTACGAAGGCACGCAGGATCCTAACTCTGACGAAGGCTGGATGCAGAAACCGGACTGGCACTGCGTCGGCGCGCTCGAGTCGCACAACGTCGAGATTGATGGACTAACCTGCATCGTCCGTGCGCGCACCTGGTCTATCCAGTTGAAGGACTCCACAGGCTTCACCTTCGACGACATCCGTGTCATTGGCGGTAATCCCGGCAATGCGAATCAGGACGGCATTGACTGGATTGGCTCCTCCGACGGGCTCGTTAAGAATTCGTTCCTTCGCGCATCGGATGACGATATCGCGTTGATGGGCAATTGGGACGGCTACACAGACGCCGACATGCTTCGTCCCGGTCGGGACGTGCAGAACATTACGGTGGAAGACAGCGAGCTCTCCACCAGTATCTCCAACATTGTTCGTTCGGTGTGGCCGCGCAAGATTTTCAATTCCAGAAATTTCACGCTGCGAAACTCCGACATTCTCCACGGGGGCATCGGCGCGTGCGGACAGACCTTTGGCATCCTCGGCATGTGGGGAGCCAACGGCTCCAAGGGCGATCACTCAAATTACACATTTGAGAATCTCTGGCTCGATAACTGGTACTCGCTGGTCCAGATCGATCACCAGGAGCCCTCCGTTCACGGCGTGCTCTTCAAGAACATCTGGGCGCTCGACCAGCCACCCCTCGCCACGTCCACCATCACCGGCAACGTCAGAGATGTCACCTTCGACAACGTCAAGTACGATCAGAACCGCGCCACCAACGAAGCCGAGCTGCAATTGATCACGGCGGGAGGCGCCGCGCCGCCGAAATTCCTCCCACCCTCCGGTCCCGTGGCGCACTTCACTGTGGACCCTCCCGTCTTCGCTCCCGGCGATAAGGTCACGTTTACCGCAGACCCTTCGCCGCACGCGAAATTCACCTGGCTCTTTGGCGACGGAACAGAAGCGCACGGCAGAAAAGTGAAGCACAAATTTCCCGATGCTCTCGGCACCGCGCTCGACGGATCGACTGGCGCGGGCCGGTTTCGCGTCCTGCTCAAAGCTGAAGACAATCAGGATCAACAGGACTGGGCTGCACAGGGAATTGTTGCAGTCGCAAAGTGGCACGACGCCACACAGATCGCCGGCCCCACGCTCCCGGGGCTCCTCTGGCAGATCTACCCCGGCACATGGACTGAGCTGCCGGATCTCACCCGCCAGACAGCGGTCTTCAACGGAGATTCGCCGAACCTCCACGCCGATTCGCACGGATTCACTCGCTATGTGGCTGCATGGGATGGGTTCATCGACATTCCCGCTGACGGCGGCTACACCTTCCACCTGATGGCACGCGATGGAGCCAGGCTGGTTATTGATGGAATCCAGATCGCGAAAACGGGCCCACCTTTTGCCCAGGTCTGCGGATCGCCCGGGAACGCCGTGCGCTACGATCACGGGTCCATCGGACTGCGCGCGGGCCGCCACACTCTCCATATCGAAGGGCTGCACTCCGTAAGCCAGGGTTCGCCGCGTGTGCTTTGGGAAGGTCCCTCGCTCCCACTGACGGATGTTCCTCCCGATGCCTACACCCATGCCCGCATCGACACCGTGAGCGATGCGAAACTGAAATAGGTCCCACGCCGCTCCATCCGCCTGAAGTGAAGTTACTTTTGTGAGGGCACGCTCCACCCCTTCGGAACGGAAGGCATCTGGCGTCTTTCACTTAAATCTGATTCCCTTTAGGTACCGAACAGATGCAGGCATAGCTACTCGTCGACCCCATGCCTGAGTACAAATCTAAGAGCATCCTCTGTTGCTGAAGAGATAGCGCACGCGGGCCATTCGGTTAACCGAGCATCCGGCGCATAAGTCTCCCAATGGCTGTTTTCCGGCCCGCTCCACCCAGAGGAATGCAGTGCATCACTTTCCCCGCACACCAGGAGCGTAAATGCAAGTAACTTCCTCGCGCCTTTCAGGCTTGAATCTCTCGCTGTGTCTTGCGGCGCTTGCTGCAATCATCCCGCTGCTCTCGGGCTGCGGCTACTTCGCCGTCACTGACCCTTCGTTCTATGCCGGAATTTCTGCGTCCGCAACCACTCTTCGGGTGAACCAGCAAATCCAGCTGAAGGACAACGCCAGGACGACCGGGGTGCCGGTAATCTTCTTCGTAAACGGCGTGCAGGGCGGCAACGCGGAATTTGGCACGATCAGCAGCACCGGACTTTATACGGCGCCGGCGATTGTTCCCGTACCAAATACGGTATCCATCACCAGCACGACCGCGAAATTTCCGAATGATCCTCCCGGGTTGGTTGCGATCGGCGTTCTCAATCCGATTCCGGTCTTGACCTCGGTCACTCCGGGTGCCTTCTCCGAGGGCACCACGATGGTTACGGTGAATGGTTCGCAGTTTGTTTACGGCGCGCAGATCTGGTGGAATGGCGCCGCGGTTCCGACGACCTTCGTTTCGTCGACTCAATTAGTGGCGTCTATCCCTGCTCCGAATCCGGGGACATTTCCAATCGCGGTCAGCAACCCGAATCCCGGATCGGTGACGACGAAGCCGCTTTCGATCAAAGTAGGGCCGGGGCAGGTCGTACTCACGCTTCAGCCCAATTACGGAACCGATGTTCGCGTAAGCAATGCTCTCAACATTGGTCTGACCGTTATGGGCACCGACAATTCTGCAGTCAACCTCTTCATCAATGGAGTGGCAGGCGGCAACGCCCAGATCGGCACTGCAGTTTCGAATACCGATGGCTCGATTACATACACGGCTCCCGCGGTTGTTCCCTCTCCAAACGTCGTTCAACTCACAGTGGTCAGCGTTGACAATCCGAGCGTTTCTATCAATCGCAATATTGCGGTTTTGAATCCGATTCCAATTCTCAGCTCTGCAACGCCAGCTTCGTTCAACGTTGGATCTGCTTCTGTCGTTGTGCAGGGGCAGAACTTCATATCCGGGGCACAGGTTCTGGTGAACGGCGCTGCCGTTTCCACAACGTTCAACAGCGGCGGTCAACTCACGGCAAACCTCACCACCACTGAGCCGGGCACGCTTGACCTGCAGGTGCTCAATCCCAGTCCGGGACCGGCCACCTCCAACGACTTGATTGAAGATGTCGCCGGCGGAGCTCCCACGTTGGCCGTCCCGCCGGAGGATGCAGCACGCTTCCTCGACCAGGCGACATTTGGCGCAACTGACGCGGATATTCATCACCTCTCGCAGATTGGATATCAGCCCTGGCTCAATGAGCAGTTCAACATTCCGCAGACGCTCCGTGAACCCATCGTGGAGCAGGCGCTGCTACTTAACAATCCTTCTTGCGGTGCATCCGATTTGAAGTGCAACACATCGCTGTTTGTGCAAAACAACCAGGGCGAGATTTACGTCGAGAATGCATTCTGGCAACAAGCAACAGGTGCGAATGACCAGCTCAGGCAGCGCCTGCAATACGCCCTGTCAGAGCAATTCGTCATTTCTGGAACGACCCCAGCCGTTCAGAACATGCCGCGCGGAGAAGCCAATTACTACGATCTTCTGGGCGCCGACGCCTTTGGAAATTTCAGGCAGTTGCTTCAGGACGTGACGCTGAGCCCGATGATGGGGCAGTTCCTCTCTATGCTCCAGAATGACAAGGGCAATGCCAATACCGATCCCGATGAAAATTACGCGCGCGAAGTCATGCAGCTCTTTACCATCGGCCTCTATCAACTGAATGACGACGGCACGCAGAAGCTTGATTCAACCGGCAAGCCGATTCCGACCTATTCGAATAACGATGTGATGGGACTAGCAAAGGTCTTCACCGGGTTCAGTTGGAACGTCCCCGGCAACACCGGCGATACCGCGTGGTCCAATTGCTGCATCTACGTGGGCACCGGCTACGGCGAAGATCTTCTGCAGATGCAGGCTTACGCGAATCATCATTCCACCGAGGAGAAGGATTTTCTTGGTGTGACGATTCCAGCGTCGGGCTCACCGGATCCCAATGGCGATCTGAAAATAGCGCTCGATACGCTTTTCAATCATCCGAATCTGCCGGCCTTCTTCTCGAAGCAGTTGATTCAGCACATGGTGACATCAAATCCCAGCCCCGCGTACGTGGGCCGCGTCGCCGCTGTATTCAAAGACAACGGCCAGGGCGTTCGCGGTGACATGAAGGCGGTTATCACGGCAATCCTTCTCGACCCTGAAGCCCGCGACATGGCCGCAGACGCAGGTAATCCGCAATATGGCAAGGTGCGCGAAGCGCTCCTCCGATACACCAACTGGGCACGCGCTTTCACCGCGCAATCGCGAAATGGCGGGTACTTCCTCGGCTCATCAGAGGATCCAATCTGGGGTCTGGGACAGATGACGATGCGCTCGCCAACCGTGTTTAACTGGTTCACTCCAGGATTCTCACCTCCCGCAACCAGCATCGAGCAGGCCGGGTTGGTCGCGCCTGAAATGCAGATGACGAACGTTACAACCGTCGTCGGCTATTTGAATTACATGCAGTACGCAATTGGCAGCGACGCAAAAAATGGTTCGGATCTTTTCTCGTCCTACGGTGCTGAGCTGAGCCTTGCAAACACGCCCGATCAGCTCGTCGATCGGGTCAATCTACTGCTAATGGCAGGGCAGATGGACAGTACTCTGCGCGGTGAAATTCTGGGGGCAGTCAGTGCAATTCCCGTTCCCTCGGCAGATCAAAACGCCATCAACGCGGCTCTTACGGCACGCGTGCAAACAGCGATTTATCTCACCATGGCTTCACCGGCTTTCTGCGCGCAGTTTTAGGAGATCACAGTGAATAAATTCGAACGATCCCGCCGCCAATTTCTTCGTACAGCCTCCATGGCTTCCATGGCGGGCCTCTATGCGAGCCCGTTTCTTATGGAACTGAATTCTGTTGCGGCGATGGCACAAGGTTCCGGCGCATCCGACTACCGCGCGTTGGTATGCGTCTTCCTGCAGGGCGGCAACGACGGTCATGGCACCGTGATCGCCACCGATTCCGAATCCTATTCTGCTTTCACGCAAGCGCGTTCGGGCGCACCTGGTCTTGCCTATCCAATGAGTCAGCTGCTTCCGATCGTGCCGAGAACTTCGCAAAGTGGCCGTACCTTCGCATTGAATCCCTCTCTGGGTGGACTGCAAAACCTGTTCAATGCAGGTCGCGCGGCGGTTGTGTCGAATGTCGGCACGCTGATTGCGCCAGTAACAAAAACCCAGGTGATGAACAACTCTGTTCCACTGCCCGCTTCACTCTATTCGCATTTCGATCAAACGGCGGCATGGCAGGCGATTGCGTCGAACGGGGGAAGTGCCGAACATATCGGCTGGGGCGGATCGGTGGCCGATCTCATCGAGAGCATGGGCATGAATTCAAACTCCATGTTCACCTGCATCTCGACTGCGGGAATCGCGTTGTTCTTATCAGGTCAGTCGTCGTATCAGCTTAACGTTACGTCCGCAGGTCCAATTCCCATCGCAGGTATGGCTCAGCCGCTGTTCGGTCAGCCGGCGGGTACCAACGCGCTTTCGTCGATTCTCACCGCCGATGAGGCAAATCTGTTCGCAAAGGAATACGAAGTCGTCGTGAATCGCTCGCAACTCGCGCAGGAGCAGCTTTCGACTTCCATGTTGCCGGCGGGCGCGACAGGGATCGCCGATCCGCCGCAGTACCTGGATCCCGTTACCAACAAGCTCACCGACAATCCTCTTGCCACCTCGCTGCAAACGGTCGCCCGGATCATCGGCGGCCGTTCAGGACTTGGCGTGAACCGGCAGATCTTCTACGTGCAACTCGGCAGCTTCGACACTCACAATAACCAGGCCCAGTTGCATGCGACCCTCCTCACACAACTCGGGCAGGCTCTCGAATACTTCGATGGACTCATGACATCGGCCGGCCTCGGAGAACAGGTGACCACATTTACCGCTTCGGATTTCGGCAGGACCCTTACATCTAATAGCAACGGCACTGACCATGGATGGGGAAGCCATCACTTTGTTGTGGGTGGGGCGGTGCAAGGGCAGGACATCTACGGCCAGTACCCTGTTGTTGGTGCTAACCAGGCCAACGACGTCGGCGCTGGCCGTTTGATTCCTGCCATTTCTGTAGATGAGTATGCGGGAACCCTGGCGCGGTGGTTCGGATTATCAGACGGCCAGATCCGCCAGATTCTTCCGAACCTTGGCAACTTCGGTTCAAGCCCTTACCTCGGCTTCATGGGCTAAGAATCTCATCTGTTCGAAATCTGCCCAGGGGCGTTATGCAGGCCAACTTTGAGAAATGTGCGCCGATGACTGCTCATTGCGAGAGGAACCAATCGTCAATGAGGCAGTTGCGTGACATCCCATCCGCCACCGAGGGCGCGAACCAGCCCCACGCTGGCCGCAAATTGGCGGGTCACCAGATCCGTTGACGTGCGCTGGTTGGTCAGCAGCGTGCTTTCGGCCACCAGCACTTCAAGGTAGGTCGTTGCGCCTCCCCTGTAGCGCTGGTTCGACAGGTCCAGCGAGTGCTGCGCGGCGGCTACAGCGCGCTGCTCCGTAGTGGCCTCTTCGTTCAACACCCGCAGGTCCGACAGGCGGTCTTCCACCTCATTGAAAGCACCGAGCACCGTGGCGCGATAGGTCGACGCCTGCGCCTCGTAGTTGTGCCTCGCCTGATCGGTAATCGCGCGCCGCTTTCCGGCATCGAAAAGCAGCTGCGTCGCCTGCGCGCCAAGGCTCCATAGTGCGCTCGGTCCCTGGATCAGCGTGCCGATATTGGTGCTCTCAAATCCACCACCACCGCCGAGAACCACGTTGGGATAAAACGCGCTGATCGCGATTCCGATCTGTTCATTGGCGGCAGCAGTGCGTCGTTCAACTGACGCAACATCCGGACGGCGCTCGACTAACTGTGAGGGCACACCCACCGGGACCTTGGGCAGCGCCAGGTCCAGCGGCGCCGGCGTCAACGTCAGGTCGCGCGCCTCTTTGTTGATGAGCGTGGCGATTGCATGTTCGTATTGACTGCGCGCCACATTCAAATCCACCAATTGAGCCCGGGTCGTCTCCAACTGCGTCAATGCCTGCGCCACGACGACTTCGGTGGCCAGGCCACCCTTTACGAGGCGCTGATTCAAATCAAGCTGATGTTCGTAGTCCGCCACCGTCCGCTCGAGGAGGCGCGCGTCCGAATCCAGCCCGCGCAACTCAAAGTAGTCCAACGCCAACTCCGCATGCAGACTCAGGTCAAGATTCGCCATGTCGGCCGCGCTGGCCTGCGCGCTTGCATGGGCAGACTCAACGGTGCGGCGCACGCGGCCCCAGAGATCCGGCTCCCAGCTCGCCTGGCCCTCGAGCTGGAAATCGCTGTACCCAGTTTGCGTGCTGTTCACGATCAATGGCCGATGCGAAGACACCTGGTCGCGACTGGCGACTCCCGAAAGCGACAACGTGGGGTAGAAATCTGCCCGCGCCACCCGCACCTGGTCGCGCGCCGCAAAGTATGTCTCCATCGCTGCGCGCAGGTTTTGGTTCTCCGGCACAATCTGCTCTTCAAGCGCGTTCAGTTGCGGATCCTGGTAGATCTCCCACCAGTTCCCACGCAGCATGCCATCGGAGGGAGATGCAGGCTTCCACGTTCCGCCATTTGGATTGGGCGGCGGCACGATCGCTCCTGCCGATCCACCCTCCTTGTATTCCGGCGGCGGTGCAGTGGCGGGCCGTTGGTAGTTGGGCCCGACCTTGCATCCGGCAAGCAATGAAAGAAGCACGACAAGGCCTGTTGCCGGCAAACGCATCCACCGCACCGGCTTTTCTCCAAGCCGGAAGTGAGGCGCAGCCGGAACCAGCAGCTTTGATCCCGACGACATCGCTATTTGCCCCCCGGTCCCGGCTGCTCATCCTGGTTCTGACCGCTCGGGCTCTGCGGACTTACCTTCTCGCCCTCGATCAACGAGTCCGGCGGATCCTGGATCACGCGGTCTCCTTCTTTAAGCCCGGTGACAATCTGCACGGTCGCCCCATCGTCCTCGCCAATCGTCACAGGAATCAGATGAGCGATGCCGTCATTGCCAACCGTACCGACCTGGGTTCCCTCGCGTCGAAAAATGATCGCCGAAACCGGAATAATGAACGTCTCCATCGCCGGGGTCTTGAAGTGAACCTGCGCAAGCGATCCGGGCAGCAACTCGCCCTTTCGGTTGTCCACGTCAATCTCAACCAGCAACGTACGGCTCGCGGGATCGATGGCATTCGCAGTTCGAACCAAGGTTCCCTGGAAGTTTCGTCCCGGATACTCGGGAAACGTAATGTCAATCCTCGAACCGCGTTTCAGGTTGGTCGTGTAGAGCTGTGGAACGTTGGTATACACGCGAAGCGTGTTCAGAGCCTGCATGTGAAACAGTTCTTTTGCCGCTCCCGTATCAATCAGCTGTCCTATATCAATGGAGCGCGCTGTCACTACTCCGTCGAAGGGGGCGTAGACTTTCTCAAACGACACCAGCTCTTTCAGCCGGTCGACGTTGGCCTGGGCCGACTTCACCGCGGATGCCGTGGCTGTAGCCTGGTTGGTGAAAGTCTCCGTGTCCTGCTGCGAAACCGCATTCGATGGTGCCAAATCCTGGTAGCGCTGCGCCTGCGAATGCGCATTCTTCGCATTCGCCTGTGCGGTTCCCAGGTCAGCCTCAGCCTGCCTCAGTTGCTGATCCAGCTCTGGGGTTGCGATCTCCGCCAGTAGCGCCCCCTGTTTCACGTGAGAACCGATGTCGTAGTACCACTTTGTCAGGTAACCGGAGGTGCGCGCGTAAATTGGTGCATCGGTATACGCGGTCACATTGCCAGGGAGCAGAAATGTGTCGATCGGATCGCCTTTTTTCGGCGGCAGCGCAATGACCACGGGAGGAGCCGATTCCCGGGTCGTCTTGGCCAGAACATCATCGTGGTGGATGCGGCTCAGGATTCCAAACGTCGCGAGCGCCGCAAACACCAGCAGCACGATGATGATCCCCGTGATGGCAAATCTCGGCGCAATCGGCCTTTGTACAGGTGCGTGCTGCGTGTCATGTCCCTCGTGAGGAACCTGCTTGTGCGCCTCAGGCGGCTTCTGATTCGGTTTGGATTCGTTGCTCATAAATCTCGCTCCGAAGAACTTGTGCTAACTAGTCGAACTCGTCAAACGTTGCGGCTTGCTTCTCGCGCATGGTGGATCTGGTCCGCTTTTCGATCCATCCGTGCACGACAGAAAAG
>NZ_JBARMD010000422.1:0-1924 GCF_049802275.1 Occallatibacter sp.
GACTGGATTCGGGCAGCCTCTTCTCTCGCAGTGCCTGCCAATCGCAATGTACTGGTAAGACCTGATAGACATGGGGTTGCTACCTACGAGAAGACGCCTGCACAGTTCATTCTCACAGGACGCTCGTCGATAGCGATCGAAAAACGCGATCTCATCAAGCCGCTTCCCACAGTTGTGGCAAGCGACAACCTCTGGTCCAAGGGCCTTGTTAGTCATTCTCATTTGCTTTTATTCCTCTTTCTTGAACGTGTTTATAGGCTTCAATAATCTCGGAAATGTCGGCAGCAAGGAAACGACGATTCGGCTGGAGGCCCAGGGCTTCCAGTTGGCGCGTCGCTACTAGCCTGCATCATTCATGAAGGTACCCGAAATGATCGATGGCGCCGCGATTTTGCGTCGAAGATGCTGGTAGCAGCGTGATGTTGGTTGTGTGTTGCCGGGGCGATGGGTCCGGGCGTGTGAGAAGTGGGCATAGCAGGACTGTTCGAGCAGCGGTTTTCCTCATCGCGGCCTGCGCAAGGTTGGAAGAAGATTATGTTTCGGGCAGGCGGCGGTAGCCGTTATCCCGGCGAGGCTCCGAGTGCCAGTGCCACGTGCCGGAAGGCTGGCAGGAACGGGAACGATGCGGGCAGGTGCACGACCACGCGGCGAACCGAAACCAGCACACGGGCGCCGAGCTTCAGAAGCCGTTCCCGAAGTGTCCAGACCTGAGCTCGTGAACAGCTGGTGTTTGCGGCCTTCAGCCGTAGTTCCTGCATCAGCACGTAGGCGGCAGCGGTCAGCAGCACGCGGAGCTGGTTAGCCCAGAAGTCGCTGCAACTGGTGCGGTCGATCTGAAGATCGTGCAGTTCTTTGATCCGATTTTCGATCTCCCCACGCTGGCAGTACACCTCTTCATACAGCCATTGCGGACTCTGCTTCATGCTGGTGATGACAAAGCGCGGGTTGTCTTTCGGTTTCTTACCCTCGGCACGCACGACCTCGGCCTTGATAATGATGCGGCGTTGGTGCGGCCATGTGCGGGCCGCATAGTTGGCTTCGCCGTAGACGTGTTCGGTCTTCCCGCTCTGACGCGAGAGCTTGCGGGCCTGCCGCATGGCTGGTTTGGCCTTGCGCTTCAACACCGCGTTTTTGGCCATCGCAATGACATACTCAACGTTGGACTCTCCATCCAGAAAGTCGAGCAGATCGGGATGCGCAAAGCCGCCGTCGAGACGAACCCGGATACGCGCACCGGGAAAACGGTAGGAGATCATATTGATCAGGCGGCGCAGAATCCCCCGCGCTCCTACCGCAGCGGTCACGTTGCCGGGACGCAACACAGCCGCACACAGATACTGTTCGGCCTCGTCATTGAAGCTCACAAAGCCCATCACCGGCAGGTAGCACCAGCTGTCGTAGTGCCCGTTGAAGAACGATAACTGCTGTGCACCGTGAGTAGGGTCGTCGGTCGGATCCAGGTCGATGGTGACGAGGCGGGCGTGTCCACACAACCGCTTGGCGTGGCGATCAATCACACTGTCAGCCAGTGCTTCGCCAAGACGATAAAGTTCCCTTGGCCGGATGGAATTTTCAAAGCGCGACAGAGTTGGCTGCGAAGCCAGGTCGCGACCAGAGATCGGATCGCGGTCGAGCAGCATCTTATGAATCGGGTCGGCAGACAGACGGGCCGAGTCGTTGGCATCTGGATAACCACAAGCAATCGAGAACACACGCTGGGCCAACAGCTCGCGCAAAGAGTGACCGACCTTGCCGGCCTGCCGCTTGTCGCGAAGACATCCGGCCAGAGCTTCGATCAATCCGTAGCGGCGGTCAGCAGCCTTCAGCAGGATGGCTCCGCCATCAGAACTGCCGTTCAGTTGATCAAACTGCAACACGGCCGTCTTAGCAAAAATCTCGGGAAACATCACACACTGTGTTGTGC
>NZ_JBARMD010000423.1:0-5780 GCF_049802275.1 Occallatibacter sp.
GGCCGGCACAAGGCGCGATTCCATCCCGCGCGGCGTGCCGACGAACAGCACCTCCGCCTGGTGCCGCGTGACCAGTTCATGAGCGACAGCCAGCGCCGGAATGATATGGCCGCCGGTGCCTCCACCAGCAATGAGCACGCGAAGGTTTGCCGTGCGGTCACTTTCCGGATTCGCTGCGCCAATGCCCATTTCTTCCATGGTATTGTGCGGCGCAGACCGCCCTCGCTCCGCAATGATGCGCCAGAACTCGGAAGGTTAATAGGCCATATTTGCCAGATGCTCATAGCCCCGTAACGCGCCTTCTAGCACGAAAGTGGTTGTAGGGCACACCAAAGTGGTCGCTCGGCGCACGATTCGTGCAATGTCCTTTGCGGAGACGCAAGGCTAAACTTCTGCCAATGGAGGTTGATATGAGCCATCAAGAACATGTGGAAACCTATCGCGCGGCATTGGAAGCGGCGACGGGAGAACTGGACAATCTATTCGAGGAAGCCAGGCGGCTCCGTAACCGCATGGAGCAGATCGATTCGGCCATCACGGCGCTGAAGCCCCTGCTGGCGTCCACTATGGAAGGTCAGCCTGTTTCTCAACCTATGTCTACAGGGTATGCGCAAGATATGAGCACCGACGCAGTGCCGATGAAGCAGCAGATCGACGCCGCACTTGGACTGGTCTTCGCGTAATAGGTTTGAGAGTCTGGCAGTGCAGACGCCTCAGTGTTGAGCGCGACCGCAGGCAAGCTTATGCAGAAGCCCGGCTGACCGCGCCTCGGGTTGCGGTTGTACCTAATTCATGGGCCGATTGCACATACCGCCTCCACAGCAGGCGCCCGTCGCGCATGCTGGTTCGGCCCCCTGGCTGGCGCCTTTGGTGATGGCCCCGGCGCCCCCACTGATCAGGCGCTTCACATGGCCGCCGCACTGGGGGCATTGGTCGATGGCAGCATCCGACATTTTCTGCCGTGCTTCAAAATGGCACTCGCATTCGTCGCAAAGATACTCGTAAGCTGGCACACAAATTCCCTTCAGTACAATTTTAGCGGAGTACCCGGTTTCCCCGGGCCGTTCCATGGATAATGGAGCGGCGAGCGATCGTAGATATGGCTCCCGGACGCTTGCGTTAAAGGTGATGGATGGACGTAGCCACTGCAATCGAGCAAAAAGCTGTTGAAGGTGCAGCAGAAGGTTGGAGCGCGGGCAAACGGCTCGTGTTTCGATTCTGTTTTGCTTACTTCGGTCTCTATTGTCTTTGCGGTCTCTTTCAGGCCGTTATTCTGATTCCCAAAATCGATGTGCCCGATCCTGGGACGTTGTGGCCTTTCAGGCAAGCCATCTTTTGGGTTGCGGCACACCTGTTCGGCGCCAAGCTGCCGCTTATCTTCTCGGGCAGCGGCAGCGGCGACAAGCCCTTTGACTGGACTGAGGTTTTCTGCGTTTTGATCGCCGCTCTTTTTGCCACGGCGATCTGGTCAATATTCGATCGCAGGCGAACAAGCTACGCACCGCTGTACAAGTGGTTTCGGCTTTTCATCCGTTTCTCCCTGGCCGCGACCATCCTGCTCTATGCGTTCGACAAAATCGTTCCGCTGCAAATGTCTTTTCCCGGCCTGGCGTCGCTGCTGGAACCGTATGGGAATTTCTCGCCGATGGGCGTGCTGTGGAATTCGATTGGAGCTTCTCCCGCTTATGAGATATTTGCCGGGCTCGCGGAGTTGCTGGGCGCTGTCCTGTTAATGTTTCCGCGCACTGTCACGCTGGGAGCGCTGGTGTGTGCGGCAGACATGTTCCAGGTCTTCATGCTGAACATGACCTACGACGTGCCCGTGAAACAGTTCTCGTTTCACTTGCTGTTGCTGTCACTGTTCCTGCTGGCTCCGCAGTTGGGACGGCTCACGGACTTCTTCTTGCGTAACCGGCCGGCTAGCCTCAAGTCGGAGGAGAAGCTATTCAGATCGCCGCGGGCAAATCGGATCGCTGGTGTTGTGCAGGCAGCGCTTTGGATTTGGATCCTCGGAATGAATATGTACCAGACATGGGGCTCGTGGCACCAGTATGGCTCGGGACGACAGAAGCCAGTGCTTTACGGAATCTGGGATGTGAACCAGATGACCATCGATGGCCAGGTTCGTTCTCCTCTGCTCACCGACGACGACCGCTGGCGGCGCATGATCTTCGACTATCCGCAGACGATGGCGGTACAGCACATGAACGACTCGTTCGAGTGGTTCGCATCAACCATCGACACCCGCAAGATGTCGATAGATCTGACCAAGAGAAACGACAAGAATTGGAAAGCGAACCTCGCCTTTTTGCGGCCGGCCGCAGATCAGTTGAATCTCGATGGCACGATGAACGGTCACAAGGTGCAGATGCAACTGAAGCGCGAAGATGAGACCAGGTTCACGCTTTCGAGCCGCGGATTCCACTGGGTACAGGAGTATCCGTTCAACCACTAGAGTGCTGCCGGCTGCGATCTGTCCCTGTAGACTTTATCCACGGATCACTGAGTTCAGGAGCCTATGAAGCCACCGATTCCTGTGATGATTGTTATAGTCGTCTACCTCCTGGTGGGCGTGATGGGATTCGTTTACCATTTCCCCGAGCTGACCGCCGGTCATCGCGACGCCATTGCGATCGAGCTGACGGAACTGACGGCGGTGGTCGCCGCTGTTGGCTTGCTGCTGCGGCAGAACTGGGCCCGCTGGCTGGCACTGGCGTGGGTGATTTTCCACGTGGTGATCAGCATCTTCCACCCGGTTAGAGAGCTTCTGATCCACGCGGCGCTCTGCGTACTGATTGCATGGCTGTTGTTCCGGCCCGCGACTGCACGCTGGTTCAAAGAGGTTAAGAGTTAGGAGCAAACGGATTTGTTGCCATTCTGCATCCAACTTTTCCGATGCTTAGAATTAGAAACCGTTATTTACTACTCTCTAGTGTTTCTCTCTTGCTTGCTTGCGCGCTGAACCAGGGCCGCGCTCAGGATTCGACCAACCTTCCCGACGAGCCGGGCCTGCGGGCTCATCTTTCCGTTCCGGAGCGACTCCCAGATAGTCCAGCGCCGTCAGCTGCTCTCGACGATCCGGGCCAGACCATGAGGCCTGCAGTCGATTCGACCACCGGCACCCCCCAGCGCGAAGCCACCTGGCGCAGTATGCCAGGCGATTTCCTGCACGATCAGAAGGACATCTGGTGGACGTTTCCCAAGCAACTTGCGAAAGGGCGCCACTGGGTGCCGACGCTGATCGTCGTCGGTGGAACAGCGGGACTGATCTACGCCGATCCGCACGTGATGCCCTACTTCCGCACACATGCACAGAACTGGGACGACTTCAACGACGTCTTCGATCCAATGATCACCACCAGCGAAGTTATTCTGCTGCCTGCTTCGCTTATGGCGGCGGGATATATCAGGCACGACAATCGCGAGGTCAACACCTCGCTTCTGGCCATCGAGGCCTATGGCGACAGCGTGGTCGTGAACCTTGCAATGAAAGCCGTCACCCGTAGAGAGCGGCCCTCGGATGTTCCACCCGGCGCCCCATTCACCGGGACATTCTTCAATGGCGGCAAGTCGCCGCTCAAAGGCAGCAGTTTCCCGTCAGGGCACGCGACGGCAGTGTGGTCGGTGGCGACAGTTGTTGCAGAGCGGTACCGGCACCGTGGGAAACCGTGGATTCCGGTGCTGTGTTACACGATGGCGACGGCCATCAGCTTCTCGCGTATCACTTCCAGCGCTCACTTCCCGTCGGATGTGTGGCTCGGAGCTTCGCTCGGCTATACGATCGCCAAGTACCAGACGTTACGACCCCGTGATGCGCAGTGAACCCGAAGCCTGTCAGCTCAATATAAAAGCCCGGCTGCCGAAACAGCCGGGCTCGAGATGTATGCATAAGTGTTACCGGTGACCGCCACCGCCATGACCGCCGCCTCCACCGCCATGGAACCCGCCACCACCGCCGCCATGGAATCCACCACCGCCGGCAAACCCACCGTGGACACCGCCACCGCCTGCTACATGGCCGCCGGAATATCCGCCATGGTATGCGCCGCCACCATTAAAGGTGCGCGGAGCAGCTACTCCGCCGTGGTATCCGCCGCCATATCCGGGTCGGTATCCACCGCCGTATCCGGGGTGATATCCATAGCCGCCGCGGTATCCGTAACCACCGTGATATCCATACCAGCCGCGATACCCGTATCCGCGCCAGCCCCATCCATACCACGGGCCCACACCAATGAAAATGCCACCCGTGAACCAGCTTGGTCCGTAATAACCATAGGGCGCGCAAGCATATGGATAATAGGGGTAATAGCCCCAATCGCACGTGGGAGGACCATAATCCACCGGAGCCGGAACTACCGCTGGCCCAATTCCCACTCCTACCGCGACCTGGGCATTGGCAGAGACTGCTGCAAAGGGCAGCGCCAGAATCATGGCGAATAGGACTAACTTTAAACCTTTCATTGCGTCCTCCTGGTGCTGCCCGGCCAGTCTGTAAGGCACAGGATCTTCGTTCTCAGCACATGCCGGTATGCGTCCTGCTTTTTACCGGCTGATATACATTTGAACCACTGAACAGGGAATAAGTTGCGGTTACATTTCAAGATTCCTTTCCACCTTGAATTTAAACACTTAACTAGCCTCGGGAACGGGTGCAGGTTGCGCCGATCTCACTCAGATTCGGGAAGAAGCCGGGGAAGAAAAACGACGGAACAGAAAGAGCGGCCTCTCTGGTGAGGAGAGGCCGTGAGGCAAGTCGGACAATTTCGGTCAGTTCAATGGGCGAACCTGAGCTGCACTGTTAGCGGCGGAAGTGATCGCCATCGTGGTCGCGGTGATCGTCGCGATCATAGCGCCGGTCATCGCGGTGCGCGTAGACATAGCTGCGATCATGATCGCGATCGACATAGAAGCCTCCGCGAGGGAGGAATCCGACGCCGACATAATTCCAGGCCCCCGGAATCCAGTAGCCATTGCTGTAATAGCCTGCCACCCATGTGTATCCCGGGCCCGGGCACGGAGGAACGTAGGCCGGTCCGCCTACCACTACTCTGAACTCGGCAGCCTGGGCCGAGGTCGCTCCAAGGCCCAACCCACCAGCCACTATTGCCACACCCAGCACAAATTTGCCAAAGTTTTTCATAACTCCTCCGTCCTCTCGGAATAGAACCGTTTCGGCTGCCGGCTTGGAAACTTGGCTCTTGCTGCTTCCTGCCGCGCCGTTCATGTCGAGTACAAACACAGGCACAGGAGAAGGTTGCGGAGTTCCATGCGAAATAAATATGCGCAACTTTTCGCATGCTCGTGTGTCGAATGCCGGGCTTGGGGATGGAGTCAGGCGCAAGAAACATCAGGCAAGGAGCGCGATGCGCGCTTAGTCTTTTTGTTCAATTCGTTTTTGTTCGATTCGAATAATTACGCGGGCGGATCGACTTTCGGCTCCCAGCTATCGCCGGGAAGGAGAGCTTGGGCGATGAGGTTAGCGGTTTTGCACTCGCGCATAGCTTTCTCTAAAAGCTGAGCCGGTTCATCCCATGGCTCGTCGGTGAGCTGGAATGTGGCCCAGTGGATGCCGAGCAAATGCTGGGCGCCGATCTCGCGGGCTATCTGCACTGCTTCTGCGGGATCCGTGTGCTGGGTGTTCATAAACCAGCGGGGCTCGTAGGCGCCGATGGGGAGAATGGCGACCAGCGGTGAGCCGAGGCGCTCGCGGATTTGCTGAAATATTTCTCCATCTTGATAGGCGGTGTCGCCCGCACAGTAGATTTTGCCTGCGGGAG
>NZ_JBARMD010000424.1:0-2117 GCF_049802275.1 Occallatibacter sp.
TCGTGCTCAGTTTCCGCTCGTGGCAGAGCGAGTTTGGCGCCGATCCAAGCATCGTCGGCCAAACCGTGTCGATCCAGGCACACCCCTTTACGATCGTGGGAATTGCTCCGCCGTCTTTCTTCGGCGAACGTGTCACAGAACGCCCACCAGACTTCTGGATGCCCGTAAACCAGGAGCCATACGCGCGCGGGGAAAGCACGATCCTGCATCACCCTGAACAAAATTGGCTCTATCCCTTGGGTCGCATCCGGCCGGGAACGAGCATCCCCGCGCTCCAGGCGAAACTCTCCGCGGCATTGCGCAACTGGCTTGCTACGAGGCCGGCGTACACAGAGCATGGCGGCGCGGCCATTATTCCCAAGCAGCACGTCGTGATTGTGCCCGGGGGAGGCGGCATTCAAAGCATGCAGCAGGAGACGGGCAAGGGCCTGAACATGCTCATGATCCTCTCCTCGGTCGTTCTGCTCATCGCCTGCGCCAACATCGCCAACCTGGTTCTGGCGCGCAGCACCACCCGCGGCGGAGAGGTGGCGGTGCGTATGGCGCTCGGAGCGGGACGCACCCGCGTAATCCGCCAGATCGTTACTGAGAGCGTTCTGCTGAGTTGCATTGGTGGCCTGTTTGGATTAGCCGTCGCCTATGCGGGATCGCGAACGATTCTGGTGCTTGCATTTCCTGATGCCCGGAATTTGCCGATCGATGCCACTCCATCCCTCACCGTTCTGGGCTTCGCATTTCTGGTCTCCTTGATTACCGGCGTAATATTTGGTTTCGGACCCGCATGGCTTTCGTCGCATGCTCAACCTGCCGAGGTTTTGCGCGGCGTTAATCGCTCCACGCGCGACCGCTCTGCATTTCCTCAAAGAGCGCTCGTCATCCTTCAGGCCACCCTTTCGCTTGTCCTTTTAGCCGGCGCTGTCCTGATGACCAAATCGCTCAATAATCTGGAAAATCAGAACTTCGGTGTGGTAACTGCCAATCGCTATGTTATGCATGTCGATCCGGCGGGCGCCGGTTATCACGCTGATCGGCTTCCGGAGCTCTATCGCCAGATCGAGAACCGCTTTTCATCGCTTCCCGGCGTGGCCAACGTCGGCTTGGCCCTCTACAGTCCACTGGAAGGCGACAACTGGGGCGAGTGCGTGATCCAGCAGGGTCACCCCGCTCCGGGCCCAAACGATAAATGCGGATCGACGTGGGACCGCGTCAGCCCGCATTTTCTTCAGTCGATCGGCGTGCCAATCGTGCATGGCCGTGACTTCTCTGAGCAAGACACGCAGGACACGCAGCCGGTTGCCATCGTCAATCAGGAATTCGTCAAACGGTTCTATCCCAAGGACGATCCCATCGGAAAACACTTTGGCATCGATCTTCCGCAGTATTCCGGCGCTTTCGAAATTGTCGGCGTCTTTCACGATTTCAAGATGAACAACCCGCGTGACCTCCCGCGTCCCGTCTTTCTGCGTCCCCTTGCGCAGTACTACAACGGTTACAAGACGTGGACTGGTGGTGGGCAGCCGCCGTCTTTCATCGATGCCATCATCGGTGGAGAAACGCAATCGATGTTCATTGATGCCATCATCGTGAATTTCAAGGTGCCGCAGCAGAATGCAGATGAGCTTTTGCGGCGCACGCTGGCCTCCATCGATCCGAATCTGACCGTTGTTGAGATGAGAACATTTGGCGATCAGGTGGCTGGCAACTTCACGCAGGACAGGCTGGTTGCCCGTCTCACAACGTTGTTCGGAATTCTCTCCCTCATCCTCGCATCCGTCGGTCTCTACGGCGTCATGTCCTATTTTGTGGTCCGCCGCACCAGCGAGATCGGCATTCGCATGGCGCTCGGTGCGACCCGCTCAAGCGTGCTCGGCATGGTGATGCGCGGCGCCCTGTGGCAGGTCCTGATAGGCCTTTGCATTGGAATCCCGGCTGCGCTGTATGCCGGTTATCTGATGAAGAGCCTGTTGTACGGCGTAGCCAGCTATGACCCGTGGGCCCTTGCTGGCGCAGCATTCGTCCTCGTCCTCTGTGCGGCGGCGGCCGGATTCATCCCTGCGCGGCGTGCTGCTTCCATTGAACCCATGCGCGCGCTGCGCATCGAGTAGAAGAAAGGAGAT
>NZ_JBARMD010000425.1:0-17574 GCF_049802275.1 Occallatibacter sp.
AACGTGTTGAAAAGCATCTCGCATGGAAGCACTCCATTAGTAACCTGATTGCTGCTTACGAACGGGTCTTCCAGAAGAGGGGGTGGATGCGGCACAATGCATCAATCACCACTCACTCCAAATCGAAATCCGGTCCGGAGCATGCGGGTAAGCAGCCGCAGGAGTCTGTGGAAGGCTAGTCGAATGAAGCGGTTGTGTCAGAGGCAATCCGGCCGGCATTATGGCCAGGTGAACGAAATGTCATCTCTCAACCGATTCCAACGTTCTGGAGAAGGCGCGCCTGACATGCGAGGGAGCGCCCTAATCCAGATGGGCCATTTCCGATCATCAGGGTTTCGCTCAAGAAATTCGGGGTTATGAAGCACGAAATTGCTTTTCCACCGAACATGAGGAGTTCGTCAAGGATATCGATATGAAAGCTTGTGACGTGGCAATCATCGGAGCAGGCCCCTACGGGCTTTCCATCGCTGCTCATCTGAAGGCGGCCGGGGTGGACTTTCGAGTCTTCGGCAAGCCCATGGATATGTGGATCAGTCACATGCCCAAAGGCATGCATCTTAAGTCCGAGGGGTTTGCCTCAAGCCTTTTTGACCCTGGCGGAAGCTTTCCACTCGAGGCCTATTGCAGGCAGCATGGATTGCCCTACAGGCGCATTGGATCCCCTGTGCCCCTCGATGTCTTCAGCGCTTACGGCCTGGAGTTCCAGCGCCGGTTTGTGCCTGAGCTCGAACAGGAATTCGTCGAGCGCGTTCGCCGGGAAGGTACCGGGTTCAGCATCACTCTGGGCAACGGCGAAGTGTTCTATGCGCAGCGCGTCGTTGTCGCGGTCGGCCTGACACACTATGCCTATTTGCCCGAAGAATTGGCTTGCCTGCCGGCCAAATTCGTCTCTCACAGTTACAAGCACGGCGAACTCGACGGGCTCAAGGACAAGGAGGTAGGTATCCTTGGCGCCGGAGCGTCCGCACTCGACCTTGCGGCATTACTTCACCAGGCAGGAGCGAGAGTGCAAGTCATCGCGCGTGGTTCCAGCATCCGTTTTCACGACCCGCCGAAAACGCTCACTCCATCGCTTATGGCTCGCATTCGCAGACCGTTCACCGGCATAGGTCCCGGCTGGAAGCTCTGGATGTGCGCGAATCTGCCGCTGGTCTTCCGTTTGATGCCCGAAAACTTCCGCATCGACAAAGTTCATCGCGTGCTTGGTCCTGCGCCCTGTTGGTTTACAAAGGAGCAGGTAGTAGGCAAGGTTAAGTTTCAATTGGATTCGACCGTGACGGGTGGCAAGGTGGAAGGGAACAGGGTTAATCTCCACATCAAGGATGGCAGCGGCCATAACACTGTGCTCGAGTTCGATCACGTCATTGCTGCAACCGGGTATCGCACAGACGTTCGTCGCCTGGCTTTCCTCGATGCTGGTGTTCTTTCAAAACTGGCTCTCGTCGAAGCCTCGCCGGCACTTTCGGCAAACTTCGAGTCTTCCGTTCCAAACCTCTTCTTCGTCGGCGTCTCAGCGGCTAACACTTTTGGTCCTTTACTGCGCTTTGCGTATGGTGCCGGCTTTGCAGCTCCGCGTCTCTCCGCCCATCTCCGGCGGACCGCGGGGCGATCGCTGGGGCAGCTGCGAGGTGTTCGAACCGTCTCCGCAGAATCCAAAACAACAGAACCTATAACGCATTAAAAGGGGCTGTACTTGGAATTGTCTAGCCAACTCTTGCGCAGCACAGAAACCGTCGCATCTGAAGGCATCACGGATGCTCTGCTGATTCACGAATCTGAAGCAGGTGCCGTGAGTTCTTCACCGAAGGTTTTGCTTGCTGACACGAATCGATGGGATCTGGGTGCACGTCTTGCCATCGGACTGGCGCAAATAGGCTGCACGGTTTCGGCAGTCTGTCCATCCCAGGGCCATGCACTTCTCGTCACGCATGCCGTCAAGCGTACGTTTCCCTACAGGGCCTCCAATCCGCTCGAAGCTTTGCGCGCCGCGATCAACGCGGTTGATCCCGACATCGTCATACCGTCCTGCGATCGAAGCGTTGAGCATTTGCATCAGCTCTATGGTCACGCGTTGAAAGAAGGCGCAGCGGGTCAAAAGATCGTCGAGCTCATCGAGCGCTCACTCGGTGATCCGTCCTGTTACCGTATCGTCACTTCGCGATACGACCTGATGTCTCTTGCCCAGGAAGAAGGGGTGCGCATTCCGGAGACCACTCGCGTTTCATCGAGCGAGGATCTTGATCTCTGGCGCTCGAGCAGGTCCAACGCCTGTGTCGTCAAAGTTGATGGCACCTGGGGCGGTTTAGGCGTTCGTACACTTCGCGAATTTGATCCGTCAGCGTCGGTATGGAGCGAGGTCACAAAAACTTCGCGCCTCACACGGGCCATCAAACGCCTCATGGTCAATCGGGACCCGTTCTTCATGAGTGCGTGGGCGAACCGCGTGGAGCGGAACATCATCGCGCAGAAATTCATCGATGGCCGCCCCGCAAACTGCTCTGTCTTTGCCTGGAAGGGCAAGGTCATTGCGCTTATCTCGGTGGAAGCCCTCCGCACGGAGGGCTCAACCGGACCGGCGAGCATAGTGCGCCTCATTCAGAATGAGGAAATGCAAAGAGCGGCCGAAGTGATTGCATCTCGTCTCGGAATGTCGGGCTTCTTTGGCCTGGATTTCATTCTCGAAGAGGGCACGGGACGAGCATTTCTTATCGAGATGAACGCCCGTCTCGCTCCCCCGTGCTATCTGCGCTTCGAAAAAGGACGCGACCTTGTGGGTGCCATGTGGGCCAGCGTCACTGGGCAGCCGCTTCCCGACAACGAGCGGGTCACGAACTCTGATTTCATCGCGTATCAGCCTCAAACGTTGCGAAGACAAGATAGGCCGCCGGATTGCTTTTATCCAGAACCCGAGGACGAGCCAGAACTGGCCCGCGAATTGCAAAACCCGTTTCCTAATCGCACTATGCTCTTTCGCTTAGTCCAGCTTTTTGACCGTAAACCGGCAGAAACCGCCTAGTCTTGAATCACCACATGGCTGAAACAGACACAATCATCATCGAAGCCGGCCGGGCAGAGCGCCAGTACTGGCGTGATCTCTGGCGATATCGTGAGCTCTTTGCGTTCTTTGTTTGGCGAGACCTGCTGGTTCGCTATAAGCAGACGGTTGTGGGCGTGAGTTGGTCTCTGATTCGCCCTCTGCTCACGATGCTGGTACTTACGGTCGTATTTGGGAGATTGGGAAAGATGCCGGCGGGGGGTGTGCCATATCCGCTCCTGGTTCTTTGCGGCATGTTGCCTTGGCAGTTCTTCTCGAACTCCATGAACGAAAGCAGCAACAGCCTCATCTCGAACGCGAGCATGGTTTCCAAGGTCTATTTCCCGAAGCTCGTGATGACTGTAAGCACCATCATGGTAAATCTTGCGGATTTCCTGATTTCGGTGGCATTTCTAGCAGTGTTGATGATCTGGTACCATTACCCCCCTACCCTGGAAGTATTAGCTCTTCCGTTCTTTGTGCTTCTCATGATTGGGGCTTCGATAGGAGTTGGCTTGTGGGTTGCCGCTCTCATGGTTGAGTATCGCGATTTCCGCTTTATCATCCCGTTTGTGGTTCAATTTGGTCTTTATCTCTCCCCGGTTGGGTTCCAAAGTAGCGTTGTTCCCGCAAAGTTTCGCCTGCTTTACGCCCTTAATCCAATGGTTGGCATAATCGACGGTTTTCGTTGGAGTCTCCTGGGTGCGAAAGGTGGCATTTACTTGCCGGCCGTGGCCATCTCGATCATTAACACAATCCTTCTCATCGTGTCGGGCATTTGGTATTTCAGAAAAACCGAGCGAACCTTTGCCGATATCATTTAAGAGATGCTAAGTCACTCAACCACATCCTCCTCCGAGCCTGAATCCGCCATTACGATTGAGAATGTCGGCAAGAAATACAGCATCGGTCGGCAGCGCGCCAACGGTGACGGATTGCGTCATGCCATCGAAGGCGCCTTGCGCCAGCCGCTAGGCTGGTTTCGCTCCCGCAGAGAGGCGAAACTAAAACAGGTGGATTTTTGGGCGTTGCGGGACGTCTCTCTTCAGATCAAGCGCGGCGAGGTGGTGGGAATTATCGGCAGCAACGGCGCAGGGAAGAGCACCCTGTTGAAACTCTTGAGCCGAATAACGCTGCCAACGGAAGGGCGGATTTGCATCGGCGGTCGAGTCGCAAGTCTTCTCGAGGTTGGTACTGGATTTCATCCGGAACTCACAGGGCGCGAAAACATCTTCCTCAACGGTGCCATCCTTGGCATGCCGCGGGCTGAGATCATCCGCAAGTTCGACGAGATTGTTGCGTTTTCTGAAATCGACGAATTCATTGACACGCCCGTCAAACGTTATTCCTCGGGTATGTACATCCGCCTTGCTTTTGCCGTTGCCGCGCACCTCGAGCCGGAGATCCTCATTGTCGACGAAGTACTTGCGGTTGGTGACACGGCGTTTCAAAAGAAATGTCTTGGCAAGATGGGCAGTTTCGCGCAGAGTGGCAAAACCATCCTTCTCGTCAGTCATAATCTTGAGGCGGTTCGAAATCTTTGTCCGCGCTCCATCTGGCTCAAGGGCGGCCGTATTCAGAGAGATGGTAAGACAGAAGATGTGCTGGAGGGGTATTACGAGAGCATATCGCGCGCAACCTCGTTCTCTTGCGAAAACCCCGATTACGGACTGACCATCCACAAGGTTGTCATTCGAAACGCGGATGGAAAAGAAACCACTCAGTTTTTTCCGGGGGAGGATCTCGTCGTCGATGTTTTCTACGAAGCGAAGCAGCGGATCGAGAAGCCGATCGTTGCCCTTGGCGTGCTCGGGGTTAACGGATCCTGCTTTACATCGAATATGCTGCTTGACGGAAATCGCCCCGATTACTTCCAGGGAGTCGGCAAGATCTCATGCACCTTCAAATCCATCCCGCTCTTGCCACAGGGCTATACGATCAAGCTCATTATTCGCGCATCGTCGGTCGTGGATACGATCATTCCATACGAGGAAGTAGGCTTTTTCAACGTGGTCGGAGATCTCGCAGCGTACGGCTTCACGGGCGAATACCTCAAATATGCTTCTCGTTCCACTCCGGTAGTTGTGCCTTACGAGTGGTCCCTGCCTGATGGCCGTATCGTTTCAGTGGCTTTGAGTCGTACTCAAACTCCTTCAACCCTATGAACTCATCTCAGGAACGAAGGTCTTCTCGGAAGGACGACGTGCGGGCCGCGAGGTTCGACAAGTTGCAATGTGTCACGAGTGCCAAGCGCAACCCAGACTGTTACGGTTCATAACTGCGTATGCAGAAAAAGACAATTGCCATCATTCCGGCGCGGGGGGGCTCAAAACGATTGCCGGGAAAGAACATTCGTCCGCTCGCCGGCAAGCCGCTTATCGCTTATACGATCGAAGCGGCGCTAGAAAGCCGACTGTTTCACCGTATCGTTGTCAGTACCGACGCGGAGGATATTGCCGCGATCGCGCTAACTCATGGGGCGGAGGTACCATTCCTTCGTTCGGCGGAGATCTCAGACGATGTGACTCCCATTTCTGCCGCCACGGCTGATGCACTTGAAAGACTGGATCCAGATGGAACACAGTACCTGTTCGTCGCTCAACTCATGGCAAACTGCCCGCTGCGAACCGCCGAGGATCTGGTTTCGAGTCACAAGCAGTTCTCCGAGACTTCTACGGATGCGCAGATATCAGTGGTGCGCTACGGATGGCAGAATCCCTGGTGGGCGATGAGACGCGATGCGACTAACTTCTCCCTCGAGCCGCTCTTCCCGCGTGAGATGAACGCCCGCAGCCAGGATCTACCGGAACTGTTCTGCCCAACAGGGGCGATCTGGTGGGGCAAGACGAGAGTCATTCGGGAGCAGAGGACATTTCACATTCCCGGACGAGCGGGATGGGAAATTGACTGGCAACACGGTGTCGACATCGATACTCCCGAGGACCTGATGTTCGCGGAAATGCTTCTCCGCCTGGCTTGCACGCACCAACCGTCGAAGACACGCAAAGAATAATCCGATTCCAATGCATGTACGGGGAAACAAACTCGGAGTTTACACAACAGTCTACCCGGCGGTGTTGAAGTATCTTCCGGAGTGGTATCGGTCCGTTCAGTCACAGACCGACGCCGATTTTGAACTCTGGATTGGGCTCGATGCGCTCAAGCCAGCGGACATTGAAGACTTGCTCAGCTGTCATGTTGAAGCCCGATGGGTTCAGGCTCCAGCGAATTCAACTCCAGCCCAGGTTCGCGAACTCGCTCTGGCGCAGATGGTCGCGGCTGAATGTGACGTGATTCTTGTCGACAGCGACGACATCCTGCATTCAAGTCGAGTAGCGGCCGCACGCCGGGAGCTTCAAACGAGCGATCTTGTGGCTTGTGCTTTGGAGATTGTTGACGAAAGCGGTCTGCCGCTTGGCACAGAGTTCAACCTTGATCCGGTGCTGAAGCCAGCGCAGGTTCTGCCTGGCAATAATGTCTTCGGCTTTTCCAACTCTGCATATCGATGCGAGCTGCTGGAGCGCTGTCTCCCGATTCCCAAAGATGCGGTCCTGGTCGATTGGTATCTCGCCACGCGGGCATGGCTGTTTGGCGCTGAGTTGTCGTTCGATCACGACGTGAGGATGACATACCGCCAGTATGACGCCAACACGGCGAGGGTTCGGATGCCGTTCTGGCCGGATCAGATTCTCTCCGATTCGGTGCTCGTTCGGCGGCACTTCCAACTCGTTCTAGCCTCGGCGGGACAAGAGTACTTTCTACCCGGCAGATGGGCTCAGTTCCTTGGTGTCGCGCGCGACATTGAGATATTCGAGCGGTATATTAATCAAAGTCCAGCCAATCTGAATGCCTACCTTGAGTCGCTGAACAGGGCAGTGAAACAACCGATCTGGTGGACCTCTGTGGCTTATTCACCGTTGGCGCACATGTGGAAGCAGGAAAAGGCATTATGCAAACAGTGAAGTTGGGTGATGTGGAAGTCGGTTCCGGGCATACTCCGTACATCATCGCGGAGGTAGGATCAAATCACAATGGAGACATGAATCTCTGTGGCGACCTTATCGATGCTGCAGCCGAGGCTGGCGCCAATGCGGTCAAGTTCCAGTCGTGGACTGACAAGTCGCTGATCGCCGAAGAAGAGTACGAGAGCAATACCGAATACTCCGACAAGAAGAAGCACTTCGGCTCATTGCGGGAGATGGTGACCGCATATCAGCTCACCTCTGACCAACACATGCAGGCTCATGCGCGCTGCGTCGAGCAGGGCATCGCATTCTGCTCGACACCGTTCTCGCATCATGAAGTAGACTTGCTCGATTCGCTTGATGTGCCGTTCTTCAAGATTGCGTCAATGGATGTCACGCACCTCCCACTCCTTCGTTATGCTGCGCGCAAAAGGCGGCCGGTTGTCATTTCCACGGGGATGGCGACGATGGGAGAAGTCGAACAGGCGGTGGACGCGGTCCGTGCCGAAGGCAACGATCAGATCGTTCTGCTGCATTGTATCTCGATCTATCCGCCGGACTACGAGACGATTCACCTGCGCAATATGGAAACACTACAGCGTGCTTTCGACTGTCCTGTTGGCTTCAGCGACCATACCTTAGGTACGGCTATTCCACTCGCAGCCATCGCCCTTGGCGCATGTATTATCGAAAAGCACTTCACACTGGATCAGGACATGGCCGGTTGGGATCATGCCATCTCAGCAAACCCCGAGCAGATGCAGACCATCGTGAGGGAGGGGAAGAACATAATTAAGGCGCTTGGAAGTGGCCGTCGGATCGTCAGTGACGCCGAAATGGAGAAACGCAAAAAGTTCCGCCGCAGTCTGGTGGCGCGGCAAGCGCTCAGCAAAGGTCGCGTCCTCAGTGAAAGCGATTTCGATGCAAAGCGGCCCGGAACGGGAGTTGCGCCGAATGAGGTTCAATACATTGTCGGGCGCACCCTTGCTGCCGACCTGGCAGAAGATCAGGTGCTTCGCTGGAGTCATCTGCTGTGACGCATCAGGCAGACTCCGTGCAGCCGCTTATCCTGGTGGGCTCCGGCGGGCATGCGCGAGTACTGCTGAGTTCTCTTCTGCTGTTGAAGCGGCGGCTTATTGGCTTCGTTGATCCTGACCAAGCGAGGGCAGAGCTGTTTGGCATCCCGTATCTGGGAAATGATGACGCAGTTTCCTACGATCCATGCCAGGTGTTGCTCGTCAATGGAGTTGGTTCCGTTGCGTCCGTCGCAAATAGGCTGAGAGTGTACGAGTCCTTCCGGCGGCGCGGATACCGTTTCGCCTCAGTGATCCATCCCGGCGCGATCATCGCTCCTGAGGCAGAGTTAGCGGACGGGGTGCAAATCCTGGCGGGGGCAATTCTTCAGACGGGCTGCGTCATCGAGGAAAACTGCATCATCAACACTGGCGCCCGTATCGACCATGATTGTGTGATCCACGCTCACGCACACGTAGCGCCAGGGGCAGTGCTGAGCGGCAATGTGCAAGTGGGTGCGCGTGCGCATATCGGCGCCGGAGCGACGGTGATTCAAGGTGTGCACATCGGGTCGGAAGCCATTATCGGAGCGGGCGCAGTTGTACTCTCCGATGTTCCAGAATCCTCTACCGTCGTCGGGATCCCTGCCCGGCCAATTCAAGTGAAGGCTTAGAAGGATTCGAGAAACTATGACTCCCCGACCCGTATACATCGTCCACTGTATCGACACTGAGGGGCCACTGCATGAGTCCCTTACGGCTACGTTTGAGCGTCTGCGCGACATCTTTCATCTCGATCTGGAACCGAGCGCGGCAACTCTTCAAAGCCTGCAAGAGGGCACATATAGTCTGAAGGGCCTGGAAGCTGCCGTACAGAGGGTCGTCGATCCGCATCTGCTCGCGTACAACGACACATGGGACAAGGTCGATGCCATGCTCTCGCGCATCATGGATGAGGGTTTTCGCAAAAAGAGCCCCGATTCAGCAGGCGAAGGATGGGTCTACAACTGGTTTTGCGTAGACCATGTCGACTACGATGCGAATCCGCGTCGACGCGACATGGGCTACCACAATGTCTTTGAGCACTATAGCTGGCTTCTAAAACAGAGCTGCACAAACCATGATGGACTGCACTTCCATTATCACCCGCATTCGTTTGGCCGTGAGGCGCACCGGTCTGCCACTCACTGGTGGGCGACATCTGACAGTCTTCACCAGGTGCTTTCAAGGCGCGTTATCGATCACCTGTGGTTTCCCGCCGCGCACCGTCCGGGATTTCACGTGATCCGGCCTGACAGTCACTGGTTTCTCGAGCAGCATATTCCTTTTGATTACTCGAACCAGTCGATGGCGCAATCCGGCACAGATTCGCAGCAATTCGGTGTCGCCGGCGGTCGTTTCGGCGACTGGCGTCGCGCTCCGGCAACATGGGAACCCTATCATCCCGCTGCGGATGACTATCAAGAGCGAGGTTCGTGCCGTCGCTGGATTGCCCGATGCCTTAACGTCGGTACACGCTATCGTGTGATCCGGGAACAGGACATCCGGCAGGCATTCGAAGAGGCGGCTGCGGGCAAACCGGTTGTGCTCTCGATAACGAACCACGATTTTCGTGACATGGCGCCTGATGTTGAGGGGTTCTGCGCAATTCTCGAAATGGTCGCCCGAGATTTCCCCCAGGTTCCGTTCTTTTACTCTGAGGCTATTAGCGCAATGCGGTCGGCGCTGGAGATTCTGCCACAGCCACCCTGCGAGCTTGAATGCGCAATCGAGACAGTTGATGATACTGCGGCTGTACTCAAGGTCAGTTCCAAGACCCCGACGTTTGGGTCTCAGCCTTGGCTGGCGCTGAAGACAGCGAATGGCAAATACCACTTTGACAATTTCGATATAGACGTTCCGTTCCACCGCTGGCAGTACGTTTTCGACAAGGAGACCTTTCCTCTTTCGGCTCTCAGTGCAATTGGTGTTGCTGCGAATAACGCATACGGAATAACGACAGTTGTCCGAATCGATCCCGCCTCGCGCGAGAGCATAACCAGGCACTGGAACCTTCCGGTAGCGGCTGCTGCAGAAGCTCTGGCGAATCGTTGAATTCAATTTGCGTGGTACAAGAAAGTCCTATCAGGCTACCGACATGAAAGACATCCCCAACATGACGAATCTTGAGGCCGTGATCTTCTCTCCCTCCGGGGCGATTCGCGACGCGATGAAGGCGCTCGATGCAGCTGGTACCGGCGCGCTGGCCCTTTGCGATGAGCAGGGAAAGCTGGTTGCAATGTTGTCCGATGGAGATCTTCGCCGGGCACTGCTTCGAGGGCACCCGCTTGAGGATGCGTGCAGCGCCGTCGCCTGTACCAAGCCGGTCTTCGTCAAAAGCCCGGCATCGGCGGCGCAAGCGCTGCAGGTGATGAATGAATTCGACATCCACCAACTCCCAGTTATTGACGATCAGGGCGTGCTGGTTAACTTCCTGCTGCGGAAGGATGTCGTCGAGGAGTATCAGGTTGAAGCTGAATCGGGCGATCGGCTTCGCAAAGTATGTATCACTACGGAAGCATCCATTGCGGATGCCATTGCTCAGCTGAACGAGGCTGGGACCGGCGCCCTGATGCTCTGCGATGCCGAGGGCAAGCTTCGCGCGCTGATCACGGACGGTGACATCCGGCGTGCCGTAATTCGACGGATCCCGCTCAGTGATCCCTGCGCAGGCATCGCAACGCCAATGCCTGTCTGCGCCTCTGAGCCCATCTCGCATTCGGATGCACTACACATCATGAATGAGCACGACATCCATCAGTTGCCGCTGGTGGATGGAGAGGGCCGCCTTGTGGACTTTCTGCTTCGCAAGGATATCCTTCCGCAGTCGCAGCACGACTTGCAGGCGGTGATTATGGCAGGCGGGTATGGTAAGCGCCTGCTTCCGCTGACGGAGAAGGTCCCCAAGCCAATGCTTCCTGTCGGCGAGCGGCCGTTGCTGGAACTCATCATCCACCAACTGCGTAAGGCCGGCATTCACGACGTAAACCTGACCACGCACTACCTGCCCGACTCGATTTCGGGTCACTTTGGTAACGGTGAGCATTTTGGAGTACGGCTCAACTACTCCCGTGAGGAGAACCCGCTTGGGACGGCCGGAGGCCTGCGCCTTATGGAGCGTCCGCAAGGCCCCTTTCTGGTGATTAACGGGGACATACTTACCGGTGTACCGTTTCAGCAGATGTTGCAGTACCACCGGTCGCACCACGCCATGTTGACAGTAGGGGTGCGCAAATATGAACTAGAGGTGCCGTTCGGCGTCGTTGATTGCGACGACGTGCGGATAACCAAGATTGAAGAGAAGCCGTGCCACAGCTACTTTATCAATGCGGGTACCTATCTGCTTGAGCCGGCTGCCTGGGATCTGATCCCCGCAGGGAGCAGGTTTGACATGACGGATCTAATCCGCGTTTTGATCGAAGCGGGTGAAACGGTTGTCGGTTTTCCGATAATGGAGTATTGGATCGACGTCGGCAGACACGAAGACTACATCAAGGCACAGGAACTGGTTTCGAAAGGAGAACTATAGGTGCGGGTTCTTATTACAGGTGGAGCAGGCTACGTCGGGTCGACCCTGGCTCCTCTTTTGCTCGGAGCAGGCCACAAGGTGCGGGTCCTCGATCGGCTTTCCTATGGCGGCGAATCGCTTCTCGGCGTCTGGTCTCATCCTGATTTTGAATTCGCTCATGGAGACGTCCGTGACCGCGAAACACTCCGCCAGGCCGTAAGCGAATGTGAGGCTGTAGTTCATCTGGCTGCCATTGTTGGCGATCCCGCGTGTGCGCGCGAGCCGGAGACTGCCCGTGCCGTAAACCTCGATGCCTCGATGAGTCTCATAGAGGAGAGCCGCAGGGCCGGTGTTCAGCGCTTTGTCTTCGCCTCCACATGCAGCAACTACGGCAAGATGAAAGATCCGAGCCAGTTTGTGAATGAGGAGTCGGAACTGCAGCCGGTGTCTCTGTATGCCGAGACGAAGGTAGCTGTTGAGAAATGTTTGCTCGCGAGTGCAGGCGATGGCTGGTGTCCCACTCCTCTGCGTTTTGCCACGGTCTTCGGCGTTTCTCCCAGGATGCGTTTCGATTTGACCGTCAATGAATTCACGATGGAGATGATCACCAAGAAGCATCTCATTGTTTTCGGCGAGCAGTTCTGGAGACCCTATGTCCACGTCTTCGATGCCGCTCGCGGTATTGCACTCATCCTCGGTGCTCCTGCACAAGCTGTGGCTGGACGCGTTTTCAATGTAGGTTCAACAGACCAGAATCTACAAAAACAGCAAATCGTAGAGCTGATTCAACCGTTTGCCCCTGACGCTAAAATCGAGTTTGTGCATAAGAATGAAGATCCCCGTGACTACCGCGTGTCATTCGATCGCATCCATGGCGAGCTTGGATACAATACGACGCGATCTGTCGTAGAGGGCATTGTGGAGGTCGCAAAACTGGTTCGCACAGGAGCGATCTCGAATCTGGCTGACAGCCGTTACCGCAACTAGGAACATCAGGCGTTTCAAACTGGATGACCATGAACACAATTGAAGCCGACCTCAAAGCCGCACAGTCAGCGACGCAGTTCATTCCGCTCTCCGTTCCCGAAATTCGAGGGAACGAATGGGAGTACGTGAAGGAGTGCCTGGATACAGGCTGGGTCTCCTCGGTTGGCTCATACGTGGAGCGCTTTGAACGAATGGTCGCTGCGCAGGCCGGCACCAGGTACGCCGTGGCGACCGTGAACGGCACCTCTGCGCTTCACATCTCTCTCCTGGTTGCGGGCGTTCGACCGGATGATGAGGTGCTTGTTTCCACACTGACGTTTATTGCGCCGGTCAATGCGATCCGTTACGCGGGAGCGTGGCCCGTCTTCATCGATGCGGAGCCGACATATTGGCAGATGGATTCCGAACGCGTGCTGAACTTTATTGAGCATGATTGCGAATGGATCAACAACGAGCTTCGCAATCGCCATACCGGGCGGCGTGTTTCAGCCATCATCCCGGTGCACATTCTTGGCCATCCTGTGGATATGGAGCCGATCCTCACCGTCGCACGCAAGTACGACCTGAAGGTCATCGAAGATTCGACTGAAGCATTGGGATCAACGTATCGGGGCAAGAGCCCGGGTTCCTGTGGCGACATCGGCTGCTTCAGCTTCAACGGAAATAAGATCATCACCACTGGCGGAGGTGGAATGATCGTTACTGATCGTGAGGACTGGGCAAAGAAGGCGAAGTATTTAACGACCCAGGCCAAGGATGATCCGATCGAGTACATCCACGGCGAGATCGGTTTCAACTATCGTCTCACCAACGTGCTGGCCGCCATTGGCTGCGCACAGATGGAGCAACTCGAAAGCTACGTTGCGAAGAAGCGCTCCATTGCCGCGCGTTACCAACAAGGGCTCGCGGGCATCGCGGGCCTTACGCCTATGAGAAATGCTTCCTGGGCTGAGAGTACGTATTGGATGTACACCATCCTGGTTGACCCAATTGAATTCGGTATGGACGCCCGGCAGCTCCTCAGAATCCTTGAAGCAAAGAAGATTCAGACCCGCCCGCTGTGGCAGCCCATTCACCTCTCTCCTGCTCATACCGCAGAAAGATCTCAATCGTTGCCCGTCGCGGAAAATCTCGCTGATCACGCTTTGAGCCTTCCATGCTCTGTCAATCTGTCAGACTGCGACCAGGACAGAGTGATTGCTGCAATCATCGCAGCTGCGGGCGCGCGGAACGAATAGCCTCAAAGTAGCCGGTTTCGGACGAACAGCATGTTTGCCACATAAACTCCAAGAGCACCTCTTCTATGCCTGTGAAGGAATTTGTTTTCAGAAAATCTGATCTCGTGCAGGGCCTGACAGCCTCTGGGTTGCGTGCCGGTGACGTTTTGTTCGTGCAGATATCGTTGCCTCGAATCGGGCCGATGGATAACGCGAACTCCACGGCTGGGACCTGCCAGGAGACACTGGCCGCTCTGCTTGAAGTCATTGGGCCTGGCGGCACGCTTTTAGTGCCCGCATTCACACTTTCGTTCGAGCGACGCGAAGAGTTCGACCCCGTCAATTCTCCTTCTTTGGCAGGGGACTGGGGCGAGTCGGCCGAATTTGCAGAGCTCGTCCGTCGCCAATCCGGCGCCGTTCGATCGGTAGATCCGCTCTACTCCGTTGTGGGCGTTGGCCCCATGGCGGATCAGCTTCTCACCAATCTTCCAAACACCAGTTTCGGCCGGGACAGCCTATTCGAACGCATTTTCAAATTGAACGCCAGGCTTTGCCTGATCGGTGTAGACCTGCAGCATTCCGTTCTCTTCGACTTTGTTGAAGAGTCGGCCGAAGTTCCATGGCGCTATAAAAAGCTCTTCACTGGGAAGGCCTTTCGGTCGGGAGTGAGCCAACGACAGGGTTGGATCGCATCCGTTACGAATAAAGCAGTTGCGGAAAAGTCTTGGGCAATTCGAAACCGGTGCGCATCGGAGGCAGGGGATTTGCTTGGTCGTGCTCCAATCGGCGCGGGTGAAATCCTTTCGGCGGAAATGACCGGTCTCTGCACCTTCCTGACCTCAAAGCTGTCGGATGAAGCGCGCCACTGGCCGTTGAACAGCCATGAGATCTCAGCGACGAATCTGCCAGTCCAGTTGCCGCCTGCAGCCTCTATGGGCGAGATGATCTCCGCGCTTTGGCGACTGCCTCGCGACATCGTATCTGATGGTTACGACGCGGCACTTCAGGCGCTGGCGACGCAGGTTCCCATGGACGTCCATGAATATCCAACCGGAACCGAATGCCTGACATGGCTTGTCCCGGAGAAGTGGACCTGCCGCGACGCGCGGCTGGAGACTGTTGATGGTCGAGCCCTGTTTTCCTATCGGGACAATCCATTGCACTGCGTTTCTTACTCGCTTCCATTCGATGGGATTGTCACACGCGAAGAGCTTTCCCAGCACCTTCACACGCACCCCCGCATCGATGATGCTATTCCGTTCATCTTCAAATACTATGAGCGCGACTGGGGACTCTGCTGTAGTAAGAAGCTGAAGGACTCGCTCACCGATGAGAGATACCGTGTCGTCATTGATTCAGAGTTCACCTTCGGAACCCTTAAGGTTGGCGAATGTGTCGTGCGCGGTGAGTCCGACCAGAGTTTCGTCCTCTGTGCCCATCTCTGCCACCCGGGAATGGTTAACGACGATCTCAGCGGTGTGGTCGTCGGCATCAAGGTGATGCAAGAAATGCTGAAGCGCCCCCAACCGCGCTACACGTACCGCTTCATCATTCTGCCTGAAACAATCGGGTCCGTTGCGTATCTCAGCGATCATCTTCAACTCGTCCCAAAAATGGCTGGCGGATTATTCCTGGAGATGTTGGGTCTCGACAACCCCTATGCGCTTCAACTGTCTTTTGACGGACAAACAGAAATGGACCGCTGTCTGTCCACGGTGCTGAAAAGTTCAAGTCCCGACGCCTGGATCGGAGCATTTCGTACGGTGGTCGGCAACGACGAGCGGCAATTCAACGGCCCTGGCATTCGCGTGCCTATGCTCTCGTTATCACGTGTCCTCCGCGATCGCTCAAATGGATGGCCATATTTTCCCGAGTACCACTCCAGTCACGACACGCCGGAACTTGCGCCGGAGTCACAACTGGCGGAATCGCGCGATCTTGTTCTTAGCATGATCGATGCGATTGAAACAAACGAGGTGCCGGTCAACCTCTTTCAGGGCGAGCTCTTCTGCTCAAGATATGGCCTTCATATCGATGCATACTCCAACGCGGAAGGGAATCGGGCACTGTTCGATATTCTCTTTCTTATTGATGGAACGCGATCCGTCAATGAGATCGCGAGAATCTGCGGGATTTCGCTTGAGTCTGTTCGATTGGTGCTGGAAGAACTCAGGACACGCAAACTCATCGCATATGCTCCGCTGCAGCGAGATTGAAGTCGGATGAGCGTTTTCATTCGCACCACCAGCCTGAACACGGCGGGACCGCAGTATCAGCATGGGGGACATAGCTATTCTGCAGGTCGCTGTGACGCGGCACTCCAAACTCTGGCCCAATGCCGATCCTGGTTGGGTTAGCTAACTAGACTAAATCGCGACAAAAACTTAGCACCTGGAGAACATCACGTTGCAGCACGTCATTGTCGAAACGGGCTTGGGAAAAGGGGTCGAAGAATACGGAAACATGGGCGACGTTTCCATGTTGCAGATCGCGGTGGATCGATTGCATGATCTGTTTCCGAATGCTTGCATTGAAGTGCTCACTGATTCAGCGGAAAACCTGGCTCGATTCTGCCCAGTTGCAAGATCATTGGACAATCGGGGAAGAGCGATATGGTTCGCGAATGGACTTTTGCCGGGAAGAATTAGCGACTTAGCGCCCGATTGGGTTTTGAATCTGCTCGTGCGGTTCAAGAAAACGATCAGGTCGCGCGCTCCGAATGTTCTGGAGAAAATCCTAGTTAGGAGGCTAAAGCGTCAGAGCCGCCAGGAAGACGCCGAAGCTGTAGCACTATTTTCCGGTGCCCTTCAGAGGGCGGACCTTCTGCTCATTTGTGGCGCAGGCGGTTTCTATGATGGTTGCCGGGTCTGGAACCTCGAGATCTTAGACTTGCTCGAGGATGCAATCCAGAGAAAGATCCCTGTCGCTATGCTCGGTCAAGGTTTCGGCCCCATTAGCGATACCGTAGTTCTAAAGCGGGCCTCAAGGGTGCTTCCAAAGCTTGACTTCATAACATTGAGAGAAGGCCGAGGGTCGTTCAGCATTCTACGGTCGTTAGGTGTCCTCGATTCGAAGGTAAAAACCACAGGAGACGAGGCACTGGAACTCGCGTACAAATCGAGATCCAGCGAGACCGGCCGCGGTTTGGGGATATGCTTGCGCTACGCCGCGTCAGCCACTACGGATGATGATGATGTCGAGCGCATGAGGCCGATCCTGCAGAATTTCGCACGCCGGCACGATGTTCCCCTGATCCCGCTGCCCATTGCTATACAGCTTCACACCAGGGATGATTTGGCGATTAAGCAACTCCTGATCGGATTCGATGATGAGTCTGACGGAGGCAAAACTCTCGATTCCCCTCTCAAAGTCATAAAGCAGGCAGCGCTTTGTCGGGTAGTTGTTACGGGGGCATACCATGCCGCTGTGTTCGCGCTGGCACAAGGGATACCCGTCGTCGGTCTCGCGAAATCCGCGTATTTCTCAGGCAAGTTTCTAGGCTTGGAACACCAATTCAGTGAAGGTTGCCAGGCGATTCTATTGAACGAGCCAGAGTGGCCTGAAAAACTACATGACTCGATTGAGAGACTTTGGCAAAATGCCGATGGGCTCCGTACTACCCTGCAAGCAGCGACTGTCAGACAAATCGAGTTGACTAGAGAATCGTACAAGAAGCTTAAGGACCTAGTGTAGTGCGTCGTAAATAGTAACGAGTATTAACGAGCTTCGTCCATACTGTAGAGGAGACAGTATGCGCGTAGCCGCCCCGGTTGAATTGAGCCCCGAGCAGAGATCAGCGCTGGAACGAATG
>NZ_JBARMD010000426.1:0-3226 GCF_049802275.1 Occallatibacter sp.
GGTTACTTCTTTTTTGCAGTCTTCTTGGTTGCTTTCTTGACTGCTTTCTTAGCCGCCTTCTTGGCAGGCGCTTTCTTCTTTGCTGCCTTCTTGGCGGGAGCCTTTTTTGCTGCTTTTTTAACTGCCAACTTTTTACCTCTTTTTGTGGTTTTGCCGGCGCGCTTTGGAGCCGCGGACTTTTTCGCGGCCTTTCCGCCCTTGGCGCCTGCGGTTTTTTTGGCGGACTTCTTTGCGGCCTTTTTGGCCGGAGCTTTTTGGGCTGCCTTCTTGGCTACCTTCTTCGCTGCCTTCTTAGCCGGGGCCTTTTTGGCTGCGGCTTTCTTGGCAGGGGCTTTCTTGGTGGCCTTCTTGCGGGCCGGGTTGGGTACTGGAACCACTTCCGTGATAATCACGCCCTCTTCGACAACAACATCGTCGTCGTCGGAGGAGGTGAGCACGTTTGAGGTTTCAATTTCTTCGTCCTCTTCCAGTTCATCGTGATCGGCGCTCAACTCTGCCGGCTCCAAGTCAGGATTACCGTCATTCATTGCGTACATCTTGATCACATCTTCCATCCGATTGCCTCCAGCGGATTACCGCTGCCCATTTAGGGGTTTGCATCTCAGCTTTGCGGCAAAAAATAATCTCCGCATGCGGAGTCATTCTAACAACAACGCTTATCGAAAAGCTATCAAAACACGCGAAGAGAAACGGACGACGATTATTTTTGTGCTTGCGTGGATGACTTCGGATGCGAAGAGTGCTTCGTGGAAGCGGCGCTGTTTGCGTCTTTCGACGATGTGGAGTTGCCGGTGTGGGTCGTGTGGCTTGTCTTCGACCGAGTGCTGTGAGAAGCGGAGGAAGCCTCGTGGGTTGTGCCGCTGGTCTTTCCCTTTCCGTGGTGACTGTGGCTGCTGCTGGTGCGGACCAGGGTGGGCTCGGCAACGTGGAGGCGATGGCCCGCCGGGATCTTGATGCCGGTAGCGGGAAGTTTGTTCCAGCGGCGGAGCTGGGTAAGGGAGACGCCGAACCGGTCTGCGACGGAGACCAGGGTGTCGCCGCGGCGGGTGGTGTAGTAGACGGTGTGCGCTGATGGAGAAGCTGCCGGAGCGACGGGCACGACGACCGCTTCAACGCCATCGAGCTTGCCTGTCTGCTCAAGCTGATTGGCTTCTGCGAGTGCGGAAACCGAAACGCTATAGGTGTGAGCGATTGAGGCGAGAGTGTCATCCGGCGTGACCTTGTGATAACGCCAGGAGTTGCGCTTGCTCTCAGGAATGGCGGCGATCTTCTCACGGAAAAGTGCGGCGGTGCCGGCGGGCAGGTGCAGATCGAACTCGGTGTCGGGTGGCGTGACGAGACGCAGGAGGCTGGGATTCAGCGCGATGAGCTCGTCAACCGGAGCCCCGACAATGTCAGAGACCAGGCGCAGGTCGGCCGAGTAGTTGATGGTCAACGTATCGGTGAGGACAGGCGGGTCGAGGGTGATGTCGTCGAAACCGTACTGGGTGGGGTGGTTGGCGATGATGATGGCGGCGAGGATTTCGGGAACATAGTTCTTGGTTTCGCCGGGGAGATTGTTGCGCTTATAGAGTTCCCAGAAATCTGCGTAGCCGGTCTTCTCAACCGCACGCTGGACGTTGCCGGTGCCCCAGTCGTATCCGGCCATGGAAAGGTACCAGTCGCCTAGCTGCTCGTAGATGTACTTCATGTAACGGGCATAGGCGCGAGTGGATTTTTCGGGATCGAATCGCTCATCGACGTAGTTGTTGCGAACCAGGCCGTAGTTGCCATGGGGCATGAACTGCCACATGCCGCCGGCGCGGGATTTTGCATTGACGGCGCGGGGCTGGAACCCTGACTCGGCAACGGCTAGATAGATGAGATCCTGGGGGACGCCTTCCTCGCTCATCACGCGTTGAATCATATTGCGATAGCGGCCGGCACGCTGGAAGGAGTGAAGCAGGGTATTGTGTCCCTTTGTGGTGTTGGCGAAGAAGTTGATGTAGGCGGCGACGTAGTCGTTCACGACAAGGGGAAGGTCGGACTTGGTTGTGGCGAGGTCGGCATTGGCCTTGGCCACAATGTTTGGATCGACGACAAAGGTGACGTCGGTGGCGGCTTCGGCGGGGGTGTCTTCGGTTTTAGGCGTGAAGCCGTTGCCTTGCTTCAGCGCTTCCATCTCGAGCCCGTTGATCTGATCGACGATGCGGTCGAACTCCTCCTGGAGGGCCGGGGTTGATTTGATGTCGATGCCGCTTGAGAGCATGAGGTCGACGGCATTGTCGAAATTCGATTTGGCTTCGGGTAGGTTGCCGTGTTTGTAAGCGGCTTCGCCGAGGGTGTAGGCCTTTTCGACCTGCTGGATGAGCGACTGCACGCGTTCTGGTGGCGCACTGGGTTGAGGAGGCGGAGTCGCCGCAGGAGCTTGTTGAGGAGCGGACGCCGAAACACCGGGAGCGAGCGCCTGGGAAGCCGGGGTTGCAGAGGCGGCTGGTTTCGGCGGGTCGCATCCCAGGAGCGAGACGGCCAGCGCAACACAGCCCAAGCTCCTCAAGTGATTCAAAATCATGCGTGGCAGCTGGTGCCTTGACGACACTTGACCTTGTCTCGTAAATCGCTTGTTGCCATTCAAGAGACTGGTTGGAGTTGACGGAATGAGCATCGATTTGACGATTAGACGGTTATACCCCAAAACGCGGAAGGCACTATGCCGATGATAAGCTATGACCTAGAGACATCGCTGACTTTAGTACCAGGCCTGCAGTGATTACCTACCCCTGATGGACGTAAAATACCTCCGCAATTTCGCAATTATTGCCCATATCGACCATGGGAAGTCGACGCTCAGCGACCGCCTGCTTGAATTGACGGGCTCGGTGACCGGTCGTGAGATGCAGGCGCAGATTCTCGACGCCATGGACCTGGAGCGCGAGCGGGGTATCACCATCAAGGCTCACGCGGTGCGCATGATGTACAAGGCGCGCGATGGGCAAACCTATCAACTCAACCTCATCGACACGCCTGGACATGTCGACTTCAGCTACGAGGTTTCGCGCTCGCTGGCGTCATGCGAAGGCGCGCTGCTGGTGGTGGATGCGACCCAGGGCGTGGAAGCGCAGACACTGGCGAATGCCTACCTGGCTATCAATCACGGGCTGGACATTATTCCGGTGATCAACAAGATCGATCTGCCCTCGGCCGACATTGTGCGGACGCAGGAGGCGATCGAGATGGCCGTGGGGCT
>NZ_JBARMD010000427.1:0-6729 GCF_049802275.1 Occallatibacter sp.
TTCGTGGGGTAAGCGGAGTGAAGGACCTGCTTCTCAGCCGAGATTGAGGGTGCCCCATCCATGCGACAGCTTCATCGCGCATGGGTGGGAAACCACAAATCTCAAACGAGGATCGTTCCAAATAAATCGGGCCAGCCCCTGGCTGGCCCTTCTCATCTAATCCGAAAATCCAAGCTAACTGGCCGGATGTCCAGTCGACAGCACCTCAACCGAAACCCGCGCCAGCCCCGCCTGCGTCATGTGCAGCTTCTCTGCCGCTCCGTAAGACAGATCGATGATCCGTCCATTGTTGCTCCCCAGATCGCCGCGGTCCGTAATCCGAACCACCACCGACTTCCGGTTCCTCAGGTTCACGACTCGCACCAAACTCCCGAAGGGCAGCGTTGGGTGGCACGCTGTCATTGCGTTCATGTCGAATGTCTCCCCACTCGCTGTCTTGCGTCCATTGAAAACTGATCCGTACCAGGACGCGATGCCGCGGTAAATTCTGCCATGAGTCTTCGCGGTGGGTTGCGACGCCGCGCTCAGCGCAGGAGTTGCGCTTGCGACTATCGCAGGGGGAGCTGCCGTTGGCCTTTGCAGCCCCGCATCCGCTTGCACTGTCCGGGTGGAAATCGTTCCCAAAAACCCGGCCATTGCCAAGCAGGAAATCCCCACAAGAAGCCAGAAAGGAAGAGGCTTTTGGGGGCTCGTGTTGGTTGCTTTCGGTCGAATAAGCATCCTCTGATTTTACCAGCCCGAGAGCCGGTATCCTCCAATAAATTCAATCAGATGCAGGCAAAAATACTTCAAAATCGACTCACGTTGCGGTACGCTCCGTAAGCCTCTGAATCAACGCAGTTTGGAACTGCAACAATCCCGGTGAAAGATCGTCCTTTTTGCCTTTTTTTTGACCAACGCAGCGGCGGTGGACTGCCCCTTGCCACACTACGGGAATACCCGGAAATCCCCGAGGTCGCAAAGATTAACACGCCGAACTCGGGTCGGGATAGTAACTTTCGCCCGGGGGTCGAACCCCTCCCCCCCTCTTTGTAAAAAAAAGTGCGGCCGTTCACGAGGTTACGACGAGTGAGCTCTGCAAAGGTTCTCCCGGCTGGGGTTACTTACAGGTTCCTCTACAGAAAGGACTTACGGGGCCAATACGGCTCTGGCTGCGACGGAGCGCGGATTCCAGAGCTGGAATTCGGCTTCGCGGCGGCCTTTGAGGCTGGCGATTTCACGAGAGCCGGCATGATCCCAGGCAAGGAGCTCCCGGGCAGCGGCTTCGTATTTTTCTGTGTTGAGGTATCTCAGCAGCGTTGAGGAGGCGAGGCGTCCGACTCCAAGGTTGAAGACGAAGTCCACGAGGGCATCGAATTGACCCTGGGTCAGGGTGACTTTGACGAGGCGGTCAACGGCGGCTTCGGCGAGAACAAGATCCTGGCTGAGGATGGCTTCGCCCTGCGACAGGTTGATGCCGATTGGGTAGGCTTCGTGTCGGCCCAGGCGGTGGCCGAAGCCGATGGTGGGAAATCCGGCGACGTCGGCATAGACGCGATCGCGAAAGCCTTCGGATTTTTTCAGCAGGCTCAGGCCTGCGGAGCTCAGATGCATTGGTTTCTCCTGCGAAAGAAAAGGCCGCGCGTAGCGGCCTTGGGTGTTGCGGTTTTGCGCGCGGTTGAGGGAGCGCATTAGGGACGGCAAAGAAACTGGCTATATGGATTCAGCGTAGGCTTATCGCCGAATTAACCTGCAATTCCGCGAAAGCCTTTTGACGTTTGTTCTGAAGGAATTAGGTCGTGGCGATGGAATGAGGGGCTTGACGAGAATGATGGCGTAGACGATCGAGTGGTGGGCGCTACGATGCTGTTTTGACCTTCCGGGCTTTTGTTCAGACCCTCAGGCGCACTATCGGCCCAGCTCGGTGATCTCAACTCTCTCGTCCGTCTTGATGTACCCTTTGCGCCGGAACCAGTCTTCCATCGCCGGCTGCAGCCGCTCGAGCGGCACGCGGTTGCCAGCCTCCATCAATCCGTCCGCACGGGGAAGCGTGTCATCGAAAATCGCCTCATTGGTAAAGTTCCGCATCGCAAAATTGTCGATCCAATGCAAAGGGCAGGCGAAACGGTTGCCCGTTGCATCGACACGTTGAATCGACAACTTGCGAATGAACATGCATTCAGCCTAAATGCCACATCGACGACTCGCCCAACCCTCAAGCCTGGTCGGGAAGCAAAATGGAATCGTGCTCTTCAAACACCGCGGCCAGCGCTTCACGCGTGCGCACCGGCATCGCATGTATCGCTTGAATCAGCTGGTGAATCTTGGGCGTCATGATGATCAGATAGCATGCTGGATCGGCCTTCGCATTCCAGAAAGTATGCGCTGTTCCAGGCGGCACCAGGATTGCGCTTCCGCTACGCACCTCAACCTCGTCGTGTCCGATCCTGAACATAAGGGCGCCTTCCAACACATACCACGCCTCCTCATCAGAGCGGTGCAGATGCGTTGGAGCGAGTAGGCGTTTCTGTCCCGGCACGCCCCCGGGGTCCTGCCATTCCGCCATCACGAATTGGCCGCGATCATTTCCGAGAACTTTTCCGGCAAGCGGCGAAGCAATCATTTCGGGTCTCCTCGTCGATGAACTTGCAGCCCGGTATCGACGCCATCCGAAGGTTCACGGCTTCTGGTTCGACGTGCTCTTCGCTTCTTTCGTCTGCTGCTGCGTCTCAACCTTAAATCGCTGATAGTCGTAGTCCCGCTCACGAAAGTGCTGGCGAAGGTTCTTGAACATGAGAAGACGAGCCTGCACTGTTCCCTCTGCGCCCGTAGGCAGCCAGATTTCGCCGTTCACCTTGGACTGGTCGAACCGAAAGCTCGAGCCCTTCTGCACCGTCGCCAGAATTCCCCCCACCATGCGGAAGTTGTCGATGAACCTCACTTCCAGGTGTGCAACCTGCCGATCAGCTTCATTAATCCAGACCGTGCCCTGGAGCTTTTTTGAAGCGTCCTCGGCCATTCCATGCGTCTTCGCATCTTTGCGGCCCACAAAGTCGAACACGATCGTCGGATCGTTGCGGTACAGCTCACGGCGCTCGTTACTCACATCCATGATTTCCAGCACGCGGCTGATGCTGATGCTGGGTCCCTCGAGCGATTGCCCGCGCGGAGTCTTCTGCGCCTTCTCTACCAGTTTCGTAACCCGCTCGGTCTCTTTCTGCTGCTCGTGCTCATCGAGAGGCTTATCGTTTGACTTCACCTTGCGTTCAATCACGTGCCCGCTGACAAAGAAGTCCTCGTACTCCGACGACTCCGTCTTCTTCACCTGGCCGTCAGCGTCGATGTCCTGCACAACCTGGTAGGAGGTATATGTATAGTTCTCGCGAATCTGATCCAGCTGCTTCTGGTGCTCCTGCACCTCGCGCATCAGTTGGCGAATATCGGGCAGAGGCGCCTGCGCCGGCTGCTGACCAGCTGCAGCCAGAATAGAGATCGAAAGAAGAGTGCAACCAAATAAACCAAAATGATTACGAATGTACATGCAAGAGTTTGACCATCGGTACTGCACGCCTTGTAAGTAAACGTGGAAGAGTAAGTCGCATTTGCGTTACTAGAATGGTCGCACAAATTGCGCGTGAATGCCTGTGCGTCGCGCTATGATTGCATACCAACGCAAGACGTGCTTCTTCCCATAAGCATTAACCGCAGTTCCGGAGAAAAACTCAGCATGTTTCGAGCACTGATTCACTGGATATTGAGTGCGATCGCGATCATGGTCGTGGCAAAGCTTGTTCCCGGATTTTATGTGAACGACGTGCAGTCTGCCCTGTTTGCAGCGCTTGTGATCGGCGTTTTGAACGCAACGCTTGGCTTCGTTCTTAAGGTCATTACGTTTCCATTCGCCATACTCACACTCGGAATATTCCTGCTCTTGATCAACGCAGCCATGATTCTGCTGGCTGCAAAAATCGTCCCAGGCTTCGTTGTGTATGGATGGGTACCGGCCTTCTGGGGTGGGGTCGTCCTGGCTGTGCTGGGCATGCTCATCCGCGCCCTGATGAAGGACCAATAGAGTCGAAAAACCGGTTCTTTATGGTTGAGCCGGCTGCGCCGATTTGCTCTTCTCAGCCAGGGGGCGCGCAACGTACCGACGCGGAAGCACATCCGCTCTGCCTTCACGCTTTTCATGCTTCCCGTTCACTGGCGCAATCACCTTCGGGCCATCGAGCGTCTTCGGCGTGCGCCGGGCCGCGGCAGCGGATAGACCGCCGCCTCCATCGATCCGCTGGGGGGCCGCGACAGCAGTAGGTGCTGGCGCCACCCTGATATGGGAATACACTTCCCATCCGCCGCCTGCGACCACAAACACAATCGCAGCCGCCGCAGCCGCTCGCAGCCCTGAGACCTGCGCCCACTTCGTCTTATTTGAAGAGGAATCAGGCCAAGCCACCACGCGGGCTTGACGTTGAGCAGCGCGAATACCGGACTTCACGCGTTCTTCAATTCCTTGCGGAGCCGGCAACGCTGCGATAAGACGAAGCGTCAGTTCGGCATCAGTGGCGCCGCTATTTCCATCCAGATCGTTTTGTGTTGAGAAACTCATCGGACACTCCTGGTGTGTTGGAGCAGTTCGGCCAGCAGGTTGCGCGCTCGAAACAGTCGCGAGCGAACGCTCGACTCGGTAACGTCCAGCACCGCGGCAATCTCCACGCTTGAAAGCTCTTCGAATGCGGAGAGCACCATCACCTCGCGCTCGCGTGCAGGCAGCTTCTCAATGCAAGCCAGCACGTGCGCGTGGTGTTGCGCGGCGGCGGCACGTTGTTCCGCCGTCAGTCCTGCCGCAGGCATCACGCGAGCGAGTTCTGCTATGTCATCGGTTTCGGGGCGTGTCTTGGCGCGACGCTTGCGGTCGAGCACAATGTTCCAGACGATGCGAATCAGCCAGACGCGGTGATCGCGGATCTCGCCGAGTGTTTCACGATGGCGCAGAACGCGCAGAAATGCTTCCTGCACAGCGTCTTCGGCGTCGGATTGATTGCGGAGGACGGAAAAAGCTACACGGTAGAGAGTGGTCGCGTACTGGTCGACCAGCGCCTCCAGTGCGGCTTCCTGGTCGCGCTGGCGGGCCTCGTCATGCACGGCGCTCTCGACGATCTCCATCCATCCTGGGACTAAAGTCTGGCTGGCGCTCATACATAAACCAGACGCAGATGCCTGAGAAAATGCTCAGAATTTGAAAAATCCGGACTTCCGCCGAATCGCGCCTGTCTTCAGCCACGGGTGTCTTACTGTTTGCCGGAAAGCTTCTGGGCGGCGATCGAACCCGCGGCCCCGTCCTTGTCGGAGTCCTTCAACTTCGCCCAAAGCGCCCGCGCCTGGTCCTGCTTGCCCGTCGCGGCATAGAGATCGGCAAGGTCCAATTGCGCAGTACCAGCAGTAACGGTATCCGAAGGCTTGGCGATGATCTCGTTATAGAGAGCGATAGCCTCCTGGTCGCGATTGGTCTGGTGATAGATCGATGCCAGGGCGACCTTGGCCAGGTTGGCCAGGTTGCGGTTCCACGACCCGGCGACCTTCTTCAACTCCGTTTCGGCCGCGGCCGTCTGTCCCAGTTCCTGATCTGTGACGCCAGTGAAATACTGCGCTTTGCCGCCTTCCGGCAGCCAGCCGTATTTATCGGCAACTGCCTGAAATTGCTGATTGGCCGCCTTGGAGCGCTCGGCGGCGGTGGTGTACTCGCCCTTTTGGGCCGGGGCGCCGGGCAACGCAAGAGGTGCCGAATAGGTATCCAGCGCTGAACCTAAGGCGGTTTCGGCGGCCGATTGCCGCACATTCCAGAAGACGATCAATCCAATGCCCAGAACAAGAACCACTGCGGCCGAAATCGCCCACTGCGTGACGTTACTGCGATGACCGCTGAGCCAGGTAACGCTGGTTTTCGTGGCCTGGGCAAATTTGTCGCCCTTAAGGGCGTGACGAGTCTGTGTATCCACTGAGTGTTTGTCCTTCGCTTCGATCAACTTGCAGGCGGGTCCGTACAGGTGGGGGCACAGCCACTGCAACCTTACTAGTTTAACAGTGGGGAAAGAAGACCGTCCACCAGACGTGACCGGCGCGCTTGCTGTGCGGCGGGGGGAACGATAGGCTAGTTGCATGTACGAAGATTTCCATGTGACCGACCGCTGGAGCGGCGAAGACCTGCACTGCTCGTGGAAGGCCAATATTGTGGCCATCGCCACCCGTCACGCCGATGCCGTGGATGTGCGATTTGACGTGAACGGGCGCCCCATGTGGATCGCCCTGCCCTGCACTGCGTGGCTCGAACAGAAGAAGCGCTCCGGCAAGGTGATTACAGACCAGCTAGCTGTCCAGATTGCCGGGCGTCACCTGAAGCAGCTCATCGAAGAAGGGTACGATGCCAGCCGCGAGGTCTACACCGTCTCGGTTCCGGAGGTCCTGGCGCATCTCGATGCCGTTGTGGCCGAGGCCAAACAGCAGCGCGGCATTCCGCTACTGCCGGTTGGCGTGTAGGACGCCGGTCAGGAAGAGTGACAGCTCCCCGGACTCACGATCTGCAACCAAACGGTTGCATGTACCCACCCCCACCCCATCTCTGTAGAGAAAGTCTCTCCTTTCAGGGATTTACAGTGTGGCAGTCGATGCAAAGTATTCTTTCGATTAGACTTAGCCGCAGATTAGTCTCGGCATTGGACTTAGGGGTATCTCTCTTCCTTGCTGCATACAGTTTCG
>NZ_JBARMD010000428.1:0-10930 GCF_049802275.1 Occallatibacter sp.
TGCACGAATCTCAATCCCGACGGAACGCGTCACCATATTCGGGCCGCGCTCGAAGCCGGCGCGACTCGCGACGAGATCCTGTTCGTCCTCAAGTGCGGATCGGTCCTCTCCATTCACTCCTGTAGTCTGGCTGCTCCCATTCTCTTGGAAGAATCCAAAGCTGCCAACGTGAAGCTGACTCCACGAACCACCACGGAGCCGACCCCGGCTTGTGATGCGATGCGAAAGATCGGCCAGTGGAACACGGCGTGGGATCCGTTCTTTGAACTCGATCCGGTGTTTACAGACGAATTCATGGCGATGGGAGCGGGGGTGTACAAGAGCGGGCTCATGTCGACCAAAGAGCTTGAACTCCTCAGCATCGCCCTTGATGCTTCCGTCACGCACATGTATGCGCCGGGCACACGCCGCCACATCAAAAGTGCGCTACAGGCAGGCGCCACCATGGAGGAAATTATGGAAGTGTTGAAGCTCTGCGTCGTCCAGGGAGTTCAAACCTTCAACCTTGGTCTGCCCATCCTTGCCGAGGAACTGCAACGCCAACGATGAGAATGCAATTCCGTGCAACCTGATCCCTGGCCGCTTCCCTTAGTGAATCGTCTTTGATTTGCGATTCATGTAGTCCATCAGCAGATACTCGCCCAGCGTGTCCGGCGTGGTGAAGTAGGCTTTGCCGCGACACATCTCCGAGACCTTGTGCACGAATTGCACGAGGCCCAAATCCGACGCCAGCATGAACGTATTGATCATGATGTTGGAGCGCTTGCAGCGTGCGACTTCTTCCAGCGTTTCGCTGACCACCAGCGGGTCGAGGCCGTAAGCGTTCTTGTAGATGCGGCCGTCAGGGAGTGTTAGCGCTGATGGTTTGCCATCGGTGATCATCACAATCTGCTTCATGTCCTTGCGCTGGCGGGCAAGGATGCGCTGTGCGACTCGAAGGCCCTCGCGGGTGTTGGTGTAATACGGTCCGACCTTAACGCGCGCCAGTTGCGAAACGGGCAGCTCTTCGGCGGAGTCGTGGAAAAGAACCAGCGAAAGCGAGTCGCCGGGGTACTGCGTGCGGATCAGGTGCGACAGCGCCATCGCCACTTTCTTCGCCGGTGTGAAGCGGTCTTCGCCATACAGGATCATGGAGTGCGAGCAGTCCAGCATGACGACGGTGGCGCAGGAGCTCTGATATTCGCATTGGTGGACATGCAGGTCGTCGTACTCAAGATTGAGAGGCAGGCCGATGCCTTCGCGAGAGATTGCCGATTTGAGCGTGGTGGTCGTATCGAGGTTGAGAGTGTCGCCGAATTCATATCTCTGCGAAGCTCCGTGAGCTTCGACGCCCGTTGCCCAGTGACGCGTATCATGGCGGCCGAAGTTTGATTTGCCCAGAGACCCGAGCAAATCGCGCAACGTCTTGAAGCCAAGGAAGTCCAGGCTCTTGTCGGTGACTTCGAATTTGACCTCGCCCTGCACATTGCCCGCCTGCCCCATCATCTGCGACATCTGCGTGGGGTCCATGTTTTGCGAATAGGAAATGTAATTCTCCTGCTCCATCCGCTGAATGAGCTTGTCGATCAGTTCGTCGAGCTTGCCCTGTTCCGTCATCTGTTCAAGCTGCTGGCGGATGCGGTCGTCAAACATATCGCCGGATTCGAGAAGCTGCCGCAATGCTTCGCGCAGGTCGTCGAGGGTGTGGTCCATATCCTGGAAGCGGAGATAGGGATCGCGGAAACCCGAATCGAGCAGGTAGTCGGAAAGAGCCTTGAGCAGGTCCTCAATGTCCATCTCTGAGGCCAGGTCGCCGGTGAATTTGGTGTAGCGAACGCGCTTCATGGTTTCCTCTGATGTTGCGGTTTCTATTCGCGCAAAGTGAAGAACAAAAGCAGATCCTTCGCTCCGCTTACCCCAACGTTGTTGGGGCCCCAAGCTGCTCCGCTCAGGATGACACTTCATCTTTGTGCACTCCCGTTCGTGACGAGGAAGGTGCTAGTTCAAGCCGCCGCCACGGCCTGACCGGCGGGCGCGCTGCCAGTCGTCAAACTCAACTTCGATATCGCGGTCCTCTTTGCGTTTCGCTCTTTCGGGCGCCGCGAAGCCGCGTTCTTCGCTGCGGCTTAGTTTCTTGTGCGCGACCAGACCCTCAAGCAGAAATTCAGCCGCCGCAACAGCCACCGGTGGATCGTCGGAGACTTTTACCTGGAGCGGAGACAGCTTTTCGAATAGGCCCTGAATCTTCTTCAGGTCGGCGAGTGCCGCCGAACTGGACTGGTTGTCGTCGAGCTTGACGGTTCCACCGAGGTTGAACCACTGCTCGATCTGCTGTGTGTTGGTTTCGGAGAAGTATCTCTCGTAGATTTTGCCTACCGCGGTGCGGATCAGTTCGCGAACAACCGTGTCAGCGCCGCGCATTTCGCCTTCGTATTCCAGTTCGAGCTTGCCGGTGATGCCGGGGAGCGCGGCGTAGATGTCGCTGATGCGCGGCACGGCTAACTTCTCACCGTTGACGAGAGCACGGCGTTCGGCGTTGGAGACGACCAACTCTATGGTGGAGATGGGAAGCCGCTGACTGACGCCGCTGCGCTTGTCGACCCTCTTGTCTTCGCGTGCGGAGAAGGCGACCTGCTCGACAACGGCGCGAACATAGGGTGGGATCTCGATGTGCGCGGAGGAACGCTCTGCCCATGCTTCCTGTGCGGTGATGGCAATGCCTTCTTCGAGCGTCTCGGGATAATGGGTGCGAATCTCGGAGCCGATCCGATCCTTGAGCGGCGTAACAATCTTGCCGCGGGCAGTGTAGTCCTCGGGGTTGGCGCTGAACACGAGCGCAACGTCGAGCGCGAGCCGCACAGGGTAGCCCTTAATCTGCACGTCGCCTTCCTGCATGATGTTGAAGAGCGCGACCTGGATTTTGCCGGCAAGATCGGGCAGTTCGTTAATGGCAAAGATGCCGCGGTTGGCACGCGGCAGCAGGCCGTAGTGCATGGTGAGTTCGCTGGAGAGATCCTCCCCCCCGCGCGCCGCCTTGATCGGATCGAGGTCGCCAATCAGATCGGCCACGGTGACGTCGGGCGTGGCCAGCTTCTCCACGTAGCGCGCGTCGCGGCCGATCCAGGCGATCGGGGTGGATTCGCCGCGCACGGCGATCAGTTCGCGGCAGCGTTTGCAGAGTGGATTGTAGGGGTTGTCGCGAATTTCGCAGCCGGCAATGCACGGCATCTGTTCGTCGAGCAGGGCTGTGAGCGCGCGAAGAATCCGGCTCTTGGCCTGGCCGCGGAGGCCGAGCAAGATGAAGTTCTGCCGGGAAAGAACGGCGTTGACAATCTGCGGGACAACCGTGTCTTCAAAGCCGACGATGCCGGGGAAGAGGATCTCGCGCGACTGAAGGCGTGCGATCAGGTTGGAGCGCAGTTCATCCTTGACGTTGCGGGTTTTTAGACGAGCTTCAGAAAACTGGGTGCTGCTGCGCAATTCCCCCAGCGATTGGGGAAGAGGGTGAGCTGGCATCGAATGGCTCCTGTTCCGGCCCGACCGAACCGGTGTGTGTATAGTAGACGCGCGCCAACACTTATGTGGTGCGAGAGAACGAAGGTTCTTTTCATCGGCCCGAAGATTTAGGTGTTTGCATCAACCGGGACCTGTTGATTTTCAGGACTTTCAACCGCTCCATGAGAGAGGGCGAAGCGGGAGATGGAATTATCCCGCAAAACAGGAAACTATTCCAGCGCAGCGCTCACTAATTTGATTTTGCGCCGAATCACTCATGTTCGTAGTGATCGAGCGCATCCTGCAGAGCGCTTGCAACCTGTTGATTGTTTTGCTTCAGCGCAAGGTCAAGGGCCTGGCGGGCTACCGGGATGGCGTCAGCGCTGCGGCCTGTCTTGTCGTACACCTTAGCCAATTCGGCGAGGCAGCGCCAGTCTTTGCCTCTGCTGAGTGCAACCGCTTTCTCAAGGGGAGCGATGGCGCCGGCGAAGTCACCACGCGATTCAAGGACATAGGCGACGTTGAAGCGATACTCCACTGAACCGGGATCGACGGCGATGGCTTTATTCAGTTGCTCGATGGCGCCTTCGGAGTCGCCGTTGAGGGCCAGCGAGACGGCGAGGTGATCGAGGAAGTTGGGATTGGTGGGCATCAGGGCGACGGCTCTGCGGTATTCGGTGAGCGCGTCTTTCTCCTGGTCGTTGGCACTGAGGGCGGTAGCCAGGACGTAGTGCGAGAGCGGGTCTTCGGGATTTGTGGCGATGGCTTTGTGCAGCGTGTCAATCGCTTCAGGAAACTGGCTGTTCTCGATTTGCGCGTATGCCTGGTCGAAGAGGCGATAGAAATTAGTTGCCTCCGGGTCGATTTTGTCGATTGATGCGCCGGGAGGCAGGTTTACAAACTCGGGGATATTGATGGCACGGTTCGCGGCGGTGGTGTCGTCGACGATGATGGCGGGGGTATCGTTGCCGTCGGCGTCGATGTGCGTGAGCATAAGCCGCGTGTAAGGGCCGCGAGCCTTCGAGGAGAATGCCAGCCAGTGTCCGTTAGGAGACCAGGTGTGCCAGGAGTTCATGGGCGCGAGATTGCAATGCATCAGGCGCGGCTTGCCGCCAGCGAAAGGTACGATATAGAGCTTGCTGTCGGGGCGCATCAGCAGGCCGTTCTTGTTCTGCACGAAGACGATCCATTTGCCGTCGGGCGAAACCTTGGGAAAGTTATTGCTCATGCCGTTGGCGGACGCGCCTTCGACGGGAACGGCCTTGCCTCCACGGCCCTCGTTGAAGGGTATTTTGTAGAGGTCGTACTGGATCTGCGTCTCGCCGGGATCGTTGGCTTGCTCGGGCTTTGCTGCGCCTGCGGGATAGGGATCGCGAGCGAGTGCCCGGCTGAAGATGAGGTACTTGCCATCTGGTGACCAAAACGCGCTCGTATGGACATATTCCGGATCGTCCGCTCCGGGCAGCGGGCGCATCTTGCCTTCCTTGCTGTCGTACCAGGCGAGAATGCCGCGCGTGGGATAGAAGACCTGGCTGAACTGGATGCTGCGGTAGTTGGTGCTGTAGATGCGGTCGAGGATTCCAGAAGCGAAGCCGGGCTCCTCATTTTGATGCTTGTTGGTATTGTTGGGCGGCCCGATGGAAGTGACCACGTAGCGACCGGTGGGCGAGACCTGCGACATGAATCCGAAGCGCTTGACCGCTGGATCGGCTGCGCGTGTTTCGTCGTTCAGCCCGAAGGAACTCCAATGAATGACATTGGAATTGCGGATGGTCATCTCTTTCGAGACCGGGACCAGAGCATAGAGCCCCTTGTCGTTGCGGGGCCCGTCAAGGTCGAGTCCAAACGTCGTCCCATCGCGCGAGATGGAATGGCAGTTTGCGCACGTGGGCAGATTCGTCATCACCAGGTGGCTTTTGGGCTGAGAGATATCGCGAATTTGCCACTTGATGAGAGGTATGGCCGATCGTGGGAGCGGAGCTATCGGGCCTTTCTCCTCGGGCGGAGGAAGGCGCAGCGGGACGTCGCGATAAAAAACCGGAGCTCCAACCGGGTCGGGCGAGGTGGAGATGCTTACCTGGCCGATTGAGACGGGTTCCGACCCGTCCGCCGCCAGCCCCTTGATGGTAATGCGAGCCGGTGAGTTCACAGACAGATGCTTGATCTTGTCCCAGGTGGCGACGTCTGGCTTCCAAGTGTGAGTTGAGGCCTGCTCGGGCGTGAGAGCGCGGTCAGGCCCCGCGTCGGGATCATTTTGACCGCTTTGAAGCAGATCGCCCGGGGCATTGATGCGAAGGGTTGCGGGGGCCCCGCCGGATGAAACCTCAAACGCCCAGCGCTTCGATGTTTCGTTTGCGTCATGCCAGAGGAAAGTGGGCGGAGTGATCTCGGGAGGGAAGACTGAGCCATCCAGCGGATAGTCGATTTTGATGGCGGCAACTTGCGCTGTTGTTGCAGCTTGCAGGGGCGTGCCGGAAGACGCGGAAAATGCGGCGCCGCATATCAGCGCCACCGAACCGGCAGCGAGGATCGCCACCATCGGAATGTGGGAAAGACGAACCCTCATGAGCCCCAAAGCGACCTCAACTAAACTGGCGCTTTATCTTGAGGATGAAGGTGTAGAGCGAATGCTTCGGTGATCCCGCTCACATCAATGGGATGGAGGTCGCCACCCGGGCATTCAATGTGCTTGACAAATTGTGGTTGGCAGCGCAAACTGGTTGGCGTAATGGGATCCGTCATGGACTTGAGACGGCTTTCCGGTCAGGAGGCGGGAACATGGAAGACGTTCAGGCTATTTTGGAACGGCCCACGCTTTACGAAAACGTAGACGGGTCGAGTGAACTTATGCTGGGCAGCATGATGATCGGCTTCACGGTGTACGAATGGGTCGGGTCTCACGCGCGTCAAGATTCGATTTGGAACAACGTCTTTACGTTGCTCATTTTCGCAACTCTGTTGGTGACCGCCATTCTTTACGCGAGAAAAGCGATGAAGAGCCTCATCACCTATCGTCGTACTGGATTCATCAGCTACCGAAAACCCAGCCTGTGGTGGCCCGGACTCATTGGATTGCTTGCGGCTTCGACTGCGTGTGGGCTCGCGTTACTTACAAGTCGTAGAGTCGAAAACGACCCCACGGCGCTCGTGACGATTGTCCTTGGCTTGTTCATGGCCGCCGCTTACGCTTATCGAGTAGCACGCGTAGCTCGTTGGAAATGGATCGTTGCGGCAGTTCTAGTGATCAACGCATTCGTGATCGCAATGTTCCCAGTTCAGCTTGCGAGCGCTCCGATGAGCCAGTCCGGGCTCGCGATCGCCTTAAACGTCAGACTTCTCGGATCGCTGTTCTGGTTCAACGCCTTTACCGGCGTGATTCTGCTTATCTCCGGAGTCGTGAGTCTCGCGCTCTACCTCCATGACAGTCGTGGGGTGAAGTCGGAATGAAGCCTCACATTCAAGCCATCGCGGACCTTGATCGCGTCATCCACGAACCTGGCCGGCTAATGATTGTGGCGCTTCTTTACGCTGTCGAAACTGTGGACTTTCTGTACCTCCAACATGAGACCGCCATGAACAAAGGCACCCTCTCCAGCCATATCGCGCGTCTTGAGACCGAGGGCTACGTCAGCGTGGAGAAGACTTTTCGCGGCAAGGTGCCCCAAACGCGTTTGAGTCTGACTCAAACAGGTCGGGCCTCTTTCGAGGAGTATCGGAAGATGCTCAAAAGGTCTCTCTAAGCATCGGTTGACGAACTCCTAGGCGGAGGTTCTGCCGTCACAGCTTCGCACTTCGCTGAGGGTGGATAATAACTCGGAAGAATTATCCCGGTATATTTGCGTTGAACCTTTTGGGGTGCACATCCGTCCTAGAACTAGATACTTCCTGGAGACATCTATGCGTTTTCATGCTGTGCTTCCGTTTGCCTTTCTGCTGACTCTTGTGACCGTTCCACGGGTAGTGCACGCACAGTTTCCGCCAGTTTCGAGGGAGGAACTGACCATGACGTCGGATCCCAAGGCGCCGGGGGCTGCGGCGGTGTATCTGTATCGCGAGGAAACCGAAGACGATCCCCACGCATTTCGGACGATTTACGCGCGCATCAAGGTCCTGACGGATGAGGGAAAGAGTGCCGCCGTCGTTCATATCAGTTATCCAAAGACATTTGTGTTTAATGCTGTGGGCAACAACTCGAGCAGGATGGCTTCGGGAACAGCCAACAGCTGGGACGCGCCGAGTCTCAACCACCTGGGTGAAGACCAGCCATGGGACACAGACACCTACATTGGCAAGGTAGAGATTGGGGCGCTCGAAGGCCGGGTGATCCATTCAGACGGGACCATCGTTCCATTAACGGGAAAGCCCTCTGAATTGCTAAAGGCGGCAAAGGGCTCCCGGGGCAGCGAAACGACCTTCACGATGCCCGCGGTCGAAGTTGGAAGCGTCATTGAGTACCGCTACCAGGTGCGTTACGACCGCTATCTCACTGCGCCGGACTGGAAACTGCAGAAGGAATACTTCATCCACAAGGAGCGCTTTATTTTCCGGCCTTCCAAGCAATTTCTTCCGCAGCAATCGAAGGACGTAGGAGCGGGAGACAGCCAACTGAAAGATCCGCACGACAATATTCTGACCGACATCCGGTTCAAGCCCGTCCTTCCGGCTGGTAAGACTCTGACAACGGACGCGATGGGCAACTATGTTATCGATCTCACGGATGTGCCCCCTATTCCCAACGAGAAATTTGCCCCGCCCCTGACCGATCGGGCTTACGCGGTGGACTTCTTTTACACCTATACGCCGGATGTAAAGGACTATTGGCAACTGCAGATGGGCTTCTGGACGAAGGCGCTGAACTCCTACACGGCTCCTACAGAAGCATTGCAGAATCTGGTGAAGGAGATTGTTTCTCCGTCAGATTCACAGCTCGAAAAGGCGAAGAAGCTCTATGAGGTGGTGCAGAAGATTGAGAACACTGATTCAAGTCCCGATGGCGCGCCGCTGACCGGCAGCGAATGGATTCCGCGGGGCAAAGCAGAGTCTGTTCTCCTGAGCAAGAAAGGATCGAGCAACCAGATCGCGTTTCTCTACCTGGCGCTGATGCGGACAGCTGGAATCAGCGCGCGTCCCGTGAGGATTTCAAGCCGCAGTCTTCGCATCTTCTCGGCGCAATACATGGATAACATTCAGCTCGACACCGTGCTTGTAGGGCTCGAGCTCGACGGGAAAGAGACTCTCGTCGATCCGGGAACGAGGATGGCTCCCTTTGCGACGCTGCACTGGGCGCATGCAGGCGCCGGCGGAGTGGCGATGGGTGCCGGCAATAAGGCCGAAGTCATCGTGACTCCTTTGCAGAAGAATACTGACAACAGCACTCTGCATGTGGGCACACTCAACGTGTCGCCGCAGGGCGCGGTATCAGGATCGCTGAAGATCGCGTTCATCGGTCAGAAGGCGATTGAGCTGCGACAGCTCGCAATCAAATCGGGCGTCGAAGCGGTGAACTCTGAAATCAACACCATGATCGCCCAACAGGTCCCGGCCGGCATCAAGGCTACTGTCGATCACGTCGTCTACCTCGATGACCCCGGCAAGCAGCTTCTGGCCGTTATTCCTGTATCGGGTTCCTTGCCGAAGAATGCTAACGGCCGAATAGAGCTGCCGCGTAACTTCTTCGAGGCGCAGGAGCAGAATCCCTTCCCGCCAGAAAGCTCTCGCACACTTCCCGTTGACATGCGCTATCCGGCACAGGAACAGGAGCAGATCACCTACGTGCTGCCGGCGGGCTTCACGCTCGAGGCGACTCCCCAGGACACGAACCTCAAGTGGGAAGAAAACGCCGCTTATCAGCTTCGCACCAAAGTTCAAGGCAGTTCGATCACGAACGCACGCATCCTGGCTCGGGGATTTACGCTGCTGGACCCGAAGGATTACGAGCAGTTGCACGACTTCTACCAGAAGGTGGTTACAGCCGATCAACAGTCACTGCTGTTGGCCGCGGCACAGGCCAGTAAAGTCCAATGAACTTCAATGGCAGCGGATAGGCACGCCGGGGAAGGGGTTTTGGACCGGCCTCTGCCCTGGCCGGCATCTTGACAGGTCATTTCATCGCCTGCGAGTATCGTTAGATTGACGGCTTTCATTCCTGTTCTCCTGCGACCCAGCAATCGGGGATGATGCCGGTCGATTCATCGCCAGTCAGACAAGAAATTCCGGGCTCCAGTTAGCATTGAGCGAACTGTAAGCGTAAGCAATCAGTTTGCTTCATTGTTCCTCGATGCAGAGGCCAAAGCTCTTTGGAGGAACAGTGCATCGAGTAAGCAGAGTGGCGCAGGTGTTTTGGATTGTGCTGCGCCCGGGTCTCACCATTCTTGCCATGCTTCTGCTGGCGTTCTTTCTTCCTTCCCACAATCGAGGCGGGATCAACCTTTCTGCACGAGCCTTTGCCGCCGGCTTCGCAGCGCCTGTTCTGACGTCAATCTCCATTGATTATCCCGAAGAAGGTTCGATATTTCCGCCGGGAATCACTCCGCCAACTTTTCTATGGCGCGACGCAGCCGGCGCATCATGGAGCATCGACATTTCGTTTACCGACAATTCTGCGCCGATCCATGCGACGTCAAAGGGCGAGCGGATGCAGTTCGGGCCGATTGATCCGGATTGCGTGTCGGACTCAAACTCTCCGCCAAAGCTGAACCCACAGCAGGCTGCCACGTGGACCTGGAAACCGGACGCCGCGACATGGGCAGCAATCCAGTCGCACTCGGCGCACAAGCCGGCTACCGCTACCATCACCGGATATCGCGACGGAAACGTCGCCTACTCTGAGTCGCACGTTACCTTCACCACTTCGACGGACGAGGTGAGCGCGCCGATCTTCTATCGCGATGTTCCTCTCATGCCGGCTTCCGGCAATGGCGGAGCAGTGGCGCCCCTCGCGCAATCCAATATTCACCTGATTCACTGGCGCATTCGCGACATCCGGAAGCCGGAAAGCCACACTGTGTTGAAAGATATGCCTACCTGCGCCAATTGCCATTCGTTCTCGGCTGATGGCAAGACGTTTGGCATGGATATTGACGGCCCGGCGAATGACAAGGGGCTGTACGCGGTGGTCCCCGTGCAGAAGCACATGGTGATTCAGAGCAAGGACATGGTGCACTGGAACACCGACGGCAAGGTCGGCACAGTGCGTGTCGGGTTCATGTCGCAGGTTTCTCCGAATGGGCAATACGTGTTGAGTACCTTTGCTGGACCTGAACTGAGCCGCCTGATCGACAGCTACTACGTCACCAATTTCGTTGATTATCGCTTCCTGCAGGTGTTTTTCCCGACGCGTGGGATTCTTGAGTATTACAACCGCGCCACGGGGCTGCGCGAACCGCTGCCGGGCGCCGATGATCCGAAGTACGTGCAGACCGATGGCGTCTGGAGTCCGGACGGAAAGTACATTGTC
>NZ_JBARMD010000429.1:0-2381 GCF_049802275.1 Occallatibacter sp.
CTCTCCTTCTTCGTCAGTTCCTTTACAAGTGCGAGCTTCTCTTCCGGGCTCTTTCCTCCAAAAACCTCAGAGATTCCCATTCCTTCGGCGAAATACTGGACCTCGGCAGGCCGATCTCCAGAGAGAAGTACAACTTTTGAAAAGCCGTGGTGAGACTTTACATGCTTCAGGAATGGTTTGCTCTCAACGCGTGGTTGATCACGGAAGCGCAGCAATCCGGCAAGTTTGTCGTCGATTAGGAGAACGCACTCCATTCCTGTCGGGAGATCGTCGAGTCGCTTCTTCTGTACAGCCGGCGGCAGCTTCTTACGACTGGTTAACATTACTACGTGACCGGCTATATCACCGCGCATGCCGCGCCCTGGCGCTTCTTGAATCATTTGCGGATTCAGTAACGGAATCTTCTCCTCTTCCGCGGCATGCAGAACTGCGCTTCCCAGGGGATGTTTCGAATACTTTTCGAGGCTCGCCGCCAGCTGGACCAATTCCCGTCTCGGCCAATCGCCAAGGCAAAGAACTTCGGTAAGAATCGGCTTGCCATAGGTAAGCGTTCCGGTTTTGTCGACGATGAGTGTGGCGCACGACTTGATCTTTTCGAGGATGGAAGGATCTTTCACCACGATTCCGCGACGCGCTGCCACGGAGATCGCGCCTGTGATCGCGACAGGAATTGCAAGAAGCAAGGGACAGGGGGTGGCAATGACCAGAACAGCCAGGAAGCGCTCTGGATCTCCGCTCACGATCCAGGCCAATGTAGCGACCAGCAGCGAAAGCGGGGTATACCAGATTCCAAGTCGGTCACCGAGTCGTTGAATTCTGGGACGATTCTTCTCCGACGCGTGCAGAACCTCCACGATCTTCGCGTACCTCGAGTCTTTCGCAACTTGCGTCGCTTTGATCGTTAGTACCGAATCGCCGTTGACCGCTCCGGACAGGACAAATGCTCCGGGGGCCTTCTCGATCAGAAACGGTTCTCCGGTCAAATAGGACTCGTCCATGCGGCCCAGGCCATCCAGGACGACGCCGTCTACCGGACATAATTCATGCGGATAGACGCTGAGCACTTCGCCTACCGCGATTTGTTCGACGGAAACGTCTGCGATGATACTTCCCGCACCAAGTCGGTGAGCGATTTGCGGCATTCGTCGTGCGAGGGCGCGCAGCACAGAGGACGCGCGGCGGGTCGCATATTCCTCCAAAGCCTTTCCGCCTGAAAGCATGAGGATGACGATAGCGGCAACCCAGTACTGATGGAGAAGAACGCCACTCACGATCGAGAGGAACGCGAGGATATCAACACCAAAATTCCCGCGCACAAGTTGGATGAGAAGTTCAATGCACAGAGGAAAGCTGGCAATGATGACACTGACAAGCAGTATGGTGCTTCGTGAACTCGCGTTGGGAAATGCAATCGGCGCGCTCCATGCGGCGAGCATGCTCCCAAGCAGGAAGACAGCTACCAGGCCGTGAGACAACGACCCGAACTGCTCGCGAAGCTTGTCCAATAAGGGCTTCATCTCGTTGCTCCTTGGTCACGCTGTTCTTCTAATCACCAGTTGGGGTCCGTGCGCGGCTCGCGTCACCGGCAGACCGATCTCCTGAACCACTCTCTTGATCGAAGGCCTGTTCGCCCGGCGTTCGAAAACCAGCCCGTCCCCGGTCCAGCGCCGAATGCTCAAAACCTCGCAACAACGTTCGCATACCCAGAAGTAGCGAGACCGAACCGCGCAGATTGGGAACCCCCAGTCGCTGCGTGTTACGCGTTGCTCGGGCGGAACGTCAAGTTCGATCAAACGAAGCGCACCGCTCGTCAGGTCATCTGCAACACAACCGCATTCTGGATTTGCGCAATGCATGTAGAGATTCCTTTCTGACACAGAGTCTTGAATAGAGGGCGTCACTCCACGGCGGTCCGTGGTTGGAACATGCTTAACCGCCCTATCAGGCCAGCGCACGGGAATTCCCACTGGAATTTAAAGAGGCAATCGCAGGTCCATAATGGACGGCGCAATCTGCATCGGGGACCGGGCAATCTGGGTGATATCCAGGCTCCCTATCAGGTTCTGTCAAAGAATTGCGACGAAATTGTCGGAATTCTTGTCGGGGTGCTTGAGTTTCGCGCGAAGGAACTCCACATCTGTATTTTCGGTAACAGGCCTAGTTCACTAATCGGAGACTCATTCGAGACTTGAGTTGATCCAGCGGTTCTGTGTCTGAATCTATAGGTTTTGAAACGGAACTGGCAGAGGAGGGGCGGGCATTGGTCGCTGAAAGCGGCGACTGGATACAGCGACGCCGGCTTTTACCTGTTTCAGGCGCCTGACATATGGATCGCAACCGGAAAACTTGGGGCTGGTGTTTGGCTCCGCCCTGCTACATAG
>NZ_JBARMD010000430.1:0-2485 GCF_049802275.1 Occallatibacter sp.
GGTATGGCCTCAGGCGGCCATCAGGTTGGGAATGAATACAAGATGAATGGCCACACAGTGCGGCACTTTCTATTTTACCAGTAGTGCGGTTTTCAGGCCCGTTTGGACCCAGTTCCCCAACTAATGCTTGGTCTTATACACTCTTCGGCAAATGCGAACTGCCGCTCACCAGCCCGCCAGCCCAACTGATAGCCCCCGGAACTTCTTCCGCATGCACGCTTTCCGGCTTCCGCTCTCGGCCCTCGCTCTCGCGCTGTTTTTCGCGCCAATTGCAACCATGCAGGCGCAAACGGAGGGAAAAGGCCTGCAAATCTACGCCATCGACGTAGAAGGCGGCCAGGCCACACTCCTCGTATCGCCCACAGGCCATTCACTGCTCGTCGATACGGGGTGGCCCGGCAACAACGGCCGCGACGCCCAGCGCATTGAGGCGGCGATGAAAGAGGCCGGGATCACCATGATCGACAAGGTGCTCATTACCCACTTCCATGTCGATCACGTCGGTGGCGTGCCAAACCTAGTCGAGCACGTTAAGGTCGGCGAGTTTCTGGATCACGGTGTCAACCGGGAAGACTCGGAGATCACACGCCACGACTACGCCGCCTATATCAAGGCGATCGGCACTACGCCGCGCCGCACTGTCCATCCGGGCGACACCATCGATATTCCCGACCTCAACATCATCGTTCTCACGGCTGACGGCGAACACATCAAATCGGTCCCCGGCGTGAAGCCGGAACCGAACTCCTATTGCGCCTCCGAGCCAAAGTGGGATCTCGACACCACTGAAAATCCTCGCTCAGCAGGTATCCTGGTGCGCTTCGGCAAATTCCGTTTTCTTGACCTCGGCGACCTGACCAAGGCGAAGGAAATTCCGCTGGTCTGCCCTGACAACCTCATCGGACCTGTCGACCTGTATCTTGTGAACCATCATGGATTCGACCTGTCGAACTCGCGGGCATTTGTCGACGCCATTCAACCTCGTGTAGCCATCATGGATAACGGCGCGCACAAGGCCGGCAGTCCCGAGGCCTGGCAAACCGTGCACGAAAGCCCCGGCCTGCAGGATCTGTACATGCTGCACACGGCTGAAGACTCCGACGCCGCCCACAACAGCGCTGAGCCGCTTATTGCCAACCTGAAAGGTGGCAGCGACGGAGCGTATTTCAAGGTTGTCGCGCATCAGAACGGCAGCTTCAGTGTGACCAACTCGCGCACGGGAAAAACGAAGAACTACCCGCTCGCACAGTGAGTGTTTTCTGATGTTGCGCAGTGAGTGTTTGCTGATGTTATTACGGTCGCATCGGGGCTCGACTTCCGAGTGTTCTATTGTGTAAGACTTTACGGGAATATAAACTTTAGATCGTCGCTGCCTGTCTGATAAGCCTCGGCTTGAAATTGTCGAGGGTAAACGCAAAGGAAAGCGGCCCCGGATCCACGACCGTAAAGCCGGCTGGCAAGCCGGTCATGATCGATGTTTCTTGCCCGACAAACTGGACTAGGATTTGCGTTCCGTTTTTGCCTGCAGTGCCTCCAGCGCATCGCACGCCGTCTTTACGCCATCTTCGCCGCGCAGTTGCTCGGCGACCGCGCGAGCTTTTTCCGCGAGACTCGGATCGTCGAGCATTTTGCGGATCTTGCGCGTCACCTTCTTCGGCGTATAGCCCGCCTTTTGGATGACCTTGGCAACGCCGAGCCGCTTCATGCGCCGCGCATTATCGGGCTGATCGTGCGAGTACGGCATGATCAGCATCGGCTTGCCGGCGCGCAGACACTGCCCGACCGTCCCAACACCGCCCTGGTGCACCACGAGGGATGCCCGCGAAAACAGCGCGGAATACGGCGCATACTCGGCCACGCAAATCGACTCCGGCAACTTCTGCTTCGGCTTGTTACGCGGGTCACTCCCAATCAGCAGTACTGCTCGTTTGCCAAGGTCCATTGCGGACTTTGCCGACACCTCGTAGAAATTTCCGGCAGCCAGCACCGCCGCCGATCCCAGCGTAAACACAATTGGAGGCTTTCCGCCTGCGACAAATTCTTCGAGGTGCGGCGGCAGCTTCGCATTACCCGCATCGGCATCGTAATAGGCGAATCCGGTTATCAGCGTGTTTGGCGGCCAGTCTTTTTGTTCAGTGCCCAGCACCCGCGAAAAGAGCGCCAGCACCAGGTACGGCGAGTGCTTCGCATCAAACAGCGGATTTTCGCCGCGTTGGAGGCCCAGTTCCTGCCGCAATTCGTAAATCGGCTCGGGCCATTTGCGGCTCACAAACCGCGCGACGCGCTTGATCACGCGCCCGAATCCCGGCACCTTTTTGTCAGCCTTTGCCAGCTTCGGATACGGCGGCAGCACCGGTGGATCGAAAGCCGAGAAGAACGATAACGGCGCCAGCACATAGCTTGCCCACGGAATCCCGGTCACTTCCGCCACGATCGGCCCGGCGTAATTCAACTCGCCCAGCAGCAGCAGATCGGCGCGCACCGG
>NZ_JBARMD010000431.1:0-15828 GCF_049802275.1 Occallatibacter sp.
CAGGACGAGCCGCGCTACGGGGGGCGCTGGGACGTTTGGAGCACCGTAGGGCCCGATGGCGCCGTCTATTTCACGCGCGATCGGAGCTCCACCGAGATCTATGCCCTTCACCTGAGCGAAAAGTAGGGAGGCGCACCGCAACGCATAGGTCATAGGAGTGGGCATCGATCCCGATGACAACCGGATCATGCTCCGCGATGCCGGAATGAATGAAATACGCGTTCACGCTGAAAACGAAGTGAATGCCTTTGGTGGAGATAGAGCTCTGAACGTGGAAGGTTGATCAATGTTGGGAACTCAGGAATCCGTCTTTCGTTTTGGAGACGTAGAGGTTCGAGAGCGGGAGTTCCGTCTCATCAAGGCGGGTGAGGTAATCCCAGTCGAGCCGAAGGCGTTCAGGGTTCTCCTCTTTCTGCTGCACAATCCTCAGAAGCTGATCACCAAAGAGGAACTGCTGAATGCGGTCTGGGGCGAAATTGCTGTCTCTGAGAACTCGCTGGCTCGCAGCATTGCGCTGCTGCGGCGGTTGCTCGGGGAAGATACGCACGAGCCGCGTTTCATAGAGACGGTATCGACGGTGGGCTACCGGTTGATCTGCCCGGTGGAAATTGAAGAGTCGGCGGACGCTTCCAGCAGGATTCAAGGAACCGCAGCATCGCACCAGGTTGCGGAAGTAGCGCCGATCACCGGAGACGCGGCAACCGAGGGCGCTCAACAACCCGGAACTTCTGCGCCTGTCACGGTAACAACGACCGTGCGCGTTCATCCACGGCGTCGTCGCTGGAAGTGGGTTCTTGCGGCAGGGATGCTTGCTGCAATCGGGATCACGGCGGCCGCATGGTGGGAATGGTGGTCCACGCCCGCCGTGCCGTACGTGACGAGCATCGAGGCAATCACACACAACGGCCTGCCTAAGGGCTTTCTAGTGACAGATGGGTCTCGAGCTTACTTCTCAGAGAAAGTGAATCAGGGCACGCCACTGGCGCAGGTTTCGGCTGCCGGCGGAGAAGTTTCGATCATCGCGACGCCGTTTGCGTGGACTGTGGTGTGCGATATCGCACCAGACAAATCGAGCCTGCTGGTTGCTGAGTATGACTGGATCAGGTCTTCTTCGCCCCTCTGGATCGTCCCAATCCCGGAAGGAGCCCCGCGACGTGTGGGCAATCTGCTGGTTGTCTTCGCGGCGTGGACTCCTGACGGAAGCCAGATCGTTTTCATCAAAGGCACGGAGATTTGGAGAGCCAACGCAGACGGTTCGCAGGCGCGCAAGCTCCTGACAGCCCTTGGCCCCCCATACCTGCTGCGGATCTCACCGGACGGAAAGCGCATGCGATTCTGGGTACCCGAACATGTTGGAGGTCTGCCTGGCGGTGCGATCTGGGAGGCGAACACGGACGGTTCAGGGGCACACCGGCTGTTACCCGGCTGGCAGGAGCAGCCAAGCCAGGTCGCCGGGTCGTGGAGCCCCGACGGACGCTATTACGTGTTTGGCGTACACGCCCGCAGGCGCGAGGATCTCTGGTTATTACCCGAGCGCCGGGGCTGGTTCCTTTACCGGCGGCCGGTACCTGTGCAGCTAACCCGGGGCCCCCTGACGTTCCACGCTCCCCTCGCCTTCAGCCCTGACGGTCAAACGCTTTTTGCGGTGGGCGAGCAACTACACGGCGAACTGATGCGCTCCGACCCGGCGACGCATCAGGCAGTCCCGTACCTCTCGGGCATCTCGGCGACTGAGGAGGCGTTCAGCCCTGATGGGCAATGGATCACTTACGTCACAATACCGGACTTCAGCCTTTGGCGATCCAGGACGGACGGGAGTGACCGCGTGCAACTCACCTCTCTTACTGGCTATGCCGGCGTTGCACGATGGTCGCCGGATGGCAGGAGGATCGCCTTCGAATGGGCGGCTTCCGGGAAAACGCTGAAACTCGCAGTGATTTCGCGGGACGGCGGGGCGCCCGAACAGGTCATCCCGGACAATGAAGACAGCCATGATCAGAACGACCCCACGTGGTCGCCAGATGGAGAGCAAATCATCTTTGCCCGAGATGCGAGTCTGGCGGAAGTCGAGCGCATGGAACTTCTGCGCGTGGACCTGCGAACGAGAAAGGTGACACCGGTTCCAGGATCAGAGGGGTTGTACAGCCCGCGCTGGTCCCCGGATGGGCGTTACCTGGCGGCGCTTCCCATCGATTCGCGCAGTATCCATCTGTTCGATTTCCAGAAGCAGGTGTGGACGACCTGGTTCACGGCAGATGAGGGCCACGTTGGATGGAACTTGTGGTCGCCGGACAGCAGGGACCTCTATTTTGCGACCGTCAAGGCCGACCACATTGAATACTGGCGTATTGGCGTTGGGAATCAAACGCCGATGAAGATCGCCGATCTGCAGGACCAACGTCTCGACCCTTCAAATGCATGGCCGATCTTAGCCCCCGACGGCGGTGTTCTCTACACACGCGACCTGAGCACGTACGAGATCTACGCCCTCCACCTGAGCGAGAAGTAGGATTCCCTGAAAGACGCTTGTACTACCTATTACATGGATTTCGGTTTTCCGCCGTTCGGGGCGCAATGGGAACGAGGGCCAAGCGGTTTTTTGAAAGACGGGGTCGGGGCAATTCCTCACCAAATGCCATCTCGATGGTCCGATATTCTGGTCGTTTTCGCCGCGACGCCAAAGAGGACCAAATCTTCGTCTCTTTTCTTGTTGTGCAGGTCTCGAGTCATGAAGATGCAGGAATCTGCGATTTCGGGCATTCTGAAGACCTTCCTTAAAGGGCGCAAGAATTCCAGCAAGGAAGACTAAGTCTTGAGCGTTCATTAGAAGCACATCCCGGGGAAGCGGAATGGTTTCTCGCACTATATCCGCTCACTCGATCGTATTGGCGCGGGGGCAAAAAGGGGACAAAACTGCCGGACCTTAGAAATGTGACATTGATTCCAAATCGGTTAATAGGAATAAGAAGAGGTCTGCAAAACCTTTATGCGCCGGTTCGATCCCGGCCCGCGCCTCCAATATCTCCTTCAATTTATTGACTTTGAGCGAGTCCGATTCTCCCCGAGCTTGACTTTTGCCCATTTTATCGTGGTCGATCGGGAAAAATCGAGGACCGATATTGGCCGAGGTGGACACCGAGCACCGAAATCGCAACCTCTCCACTCTTGATCTCAAGAATCTTCTCGAGGCGTATAGGTCCGCGTCGCGCTTTTGTGAATTTCGCAATCCGCTCGGACGGGCGCAAGGCACGCCCTAAGAGCCTTTAGGCGATAGTTGAGGATCCTGCGAAACCCGGCCAACCGGCTCACCGCGTTCTGCATCAAAAAAAGGCCGGGTCACGAGATCCAATGGTTGCACACAGGGCCAGTTTGTCTGTGCCGGCTGAGTTGTGGCTTTGGCTCCAATTGCAGATATCAAAAAGTGTCCAGCCGGACACAGAAGCTCTCGCTCAACATTGTTGGAACGTAAACAATCATTTCTCAATCAACAGCTGATGCTGTGTGAACAGGAGACTTGAAATGGCGGATTTGAATCAGCTGAAACAGAAGTATGCCGGAGTTATCTCAACCATTGAGGGGTTTTCGGATCTTGGCGCAACCGTACAGGAGGTGGATCTGGACGGGGAGAAACTTCATTTGAAAGCCACGGTGCCCTCCACAGTCATAGCTAATCGGGCATGGGACGCAATCAAGCAGGCCGACGCCACATACTCAGACCTGCATCATGAGATTGCAACGGTGGGCGGAGCGGAGCAGCCATATACGATCCAATCCGGCGACAATCTCTCAAAGATTGCCAAGAGATTCTACGGCGATGCCAACAAGTATCGTGAAATTGCGCAAGCAAATGGGATAGCCGATCCGGACAAAATCCGCGCCGGACAGGGCCTGAACCTGCCCGTTCTTTCGTAGACGAAATAGAACGGCTCGTAGGCAGATTGATCGGATTTCTTCTGTACGTTTCGTCGGCCGACTCCTTATCGTGGTGCTGCGGCCGCCAGCTTCGCATTTGAGCGGATTTCGGCGTTGCGGAGCAGCTTAATCGCATCGGGCGAATCCGGAGCACTGTCAACGAGCTTTCTGTATTCAAGTACGGCATCCCTCCACATTCCATAGTGGGTGTAGAGAGATCCGAGAAGAAGATGCGAGGCATTGCTGGCCTTCGCGTTTTCGATTTCTTTCTCGCCTTCATCGGAAAGAACTGAAAACTGAGCCGTTTTACTCGAAATGGTGGGCGCGGCGGTGCGAGTTCCGCTCGGATTCGCATCGACGCGCCACAGATAGCTGTGCCCCCTTACGAGCGGATTCGAGACGCGCCACATTGCCTCATCGAGATCTGGGCTTGTGGCGACGATCTGATGAGAGTCACGATCCTCCACGTGAGCCCGGTAACTCAAGCCGTCAATGGAAATATCCCAGGTCAGAGTGGGCTGGGTATCCTGCACTGTCGTTTCCACCGGCTCGGTGAGGGTGATCTCTTGTTTGCCCATGCGTGCGCCTGGTCCGGCTGAACGAGCCTGGGTGGGATACGACTGATCGGGTGCGTGAAGTTGCGCCATGACTATCTGCCGATCTTCAGGAGAGACAGTATTTCCGAATTTGCCTTGCAGCATCTGGCTGTCCGCGACCGCAGACGCGTCATGCTGCCTGGCAGGGCGGCTCACGTGTGCGTTTTGCGAGCTTTGTCGAATTGATCGATACACAATCGCAAGCGCGCTTGCGAGAATCAAGATACCCGCGATTGCCAAGAGGTATTTGCGACTGCGTTTTCGGGTTGGATTCAAAGGAAGAAGTGCCCTCTCGGTTTCGCCTCAGCCCCCGGACTCTTAACCGATAAATTTGGGTACGCCTTGGATATGTTGCGGTCCAAGTGCTCATTCACACTTTAAGCTTGTCGGCGCAATAAGGGAACGGGGTCTATCCGGCGAGCTTCAGGGTCAGGACGGTAATGTCGTCTTCTTGCCCAAAATCCTTGGCCGCACCCGCGATTTCCTCTGCGGAAAGCCTGGTCAAATCTAAGAGACGGTCGAAGCCAAATAGTTCGTTAGTATGCGAACGGGCCTCTGGAACTCCATCGGAAAGCAGCACGATTCTCTCTTGCGGCCGGAGCGTGCCCTTTACCGGCTGATAAATCTGGTCGGGCACGATTCCCAGGGGTAGAGCGGAATCGGAAGTCATTTCGAGCCCCGACAGATAGGGCGCAATATGGCCGGCATTGGCGAAGGTGAACTGGCCCGTGGAGCTAATCCGCATACTGCAGGCGGTGGTAAAGCCAAGTTGTCCCTGGGCCACTAGCGCATTGTTGAGATTAAACAGAATCTCGGCAGGATCATCGGACGTCTCACGGCGCAGGACGCCAAGAATCATGGAAACGCGCATGGCGGCGGTCAGTCCTTTGCCCGATACATCTCCGATGATCGCGAGCAGGGAGCCATCAGGTCCCGGCTGAACGAAGAAAAAGTCGCCGCCCACTTCGCTCGCCGGCACGTACACGGAATCCACATGAAAACCTGGTGTGGGGCGGGATGCGCTTTGGAGCAGCATCTGCTGGACCGAACTCGCGGCCTGCAATTCAGCTGTATACGCGGCGCGCGCTGCCGCCGATTCAACCATTTGGGCACAAAGCGTTGCATTTCTGATGGCGGTTCCGGTCTGGAGAGCGATCGTGTTCAGCAGCTTCAAGTTTGCGGCGCTGTAAGGGGCGCAATCACCGGTATTGGCGAGAACGATCACACCTTCAATGCTCTGACCGGTACGAAGTGGAGCAAGAATCAGTGAGGTCAACCCCTGCTCCATCCCGAGCGCACGAGGATCCTCTGCGCAATCATTCACAATTTCTGCGGTGATTCTATCGAGAACTGAGGCGACAAACAGAGAATCGGGTTTGAGCATTGTTCCGTTGTCTTGCGACGGATCGCCCGAACCGCTGAACGTGGCAGCCATCTTCAGTCGCGCTTCCGTGCCATCCGTAACAAACACGGCGCCGTGTGTCGCAGGTATAAGTCTCTTTGCATGTGCAAGCGCAGTCTCACTGATCGCAGAAACGTTCAGGAGCGCAGCGAGTTCTTCAGACAATTGCTCAATGAGATGAATCTCGCGATAGAGCGTCAAGGTCTCAGAAGCGAGTGCGCGCTGTTCTGATTCGCGCTCCGCCAAGTGCGAGAGCAGCTTTGCAAAAACCGGTGATTGCGGATCTGTGCCAATCACGCTGCCAATTTCGGATTCACCAGCAACGATTGGATAGTGAGGAGCAGCACCCGAAACATCACCAGGTAGCTCTCCCAGAAGTACCTTTCCGGATGGATCGACGATGCACAATTCGGCGGCCAACGATCCGCAAAGCGCCCGCACCACTTGCATGCCGGCGCACTTTTGGCCGATGAGGGATCGCAAGATTACGCCGGGCATGATCTGGGCTTCCTAATTTTGCAATCCGAGAACGGAGCGTGCTTTGGCGACGAGGGCATCGGGATCAAATGGCTTGGTCATGTAAATGTCCGCGCCGACCTCGTTGCCACGCTGACGATCGAACTCCTGCCCCTTTGCGGTGAGCAGAACGATGTAGATGTGCCCCATGCCAAGTTCCCGCTTGACGGCGTGACAGACATCGAAGCCGTTCTTCTTTGGCATCATCACATCAAGAAAAACCATCTTCGGCTGCTCGGCGCGAATGGTTTCGAGCGCCTCTTCGCCGTTGGTGGCAGTCAAAAGCTCCACGCCTTCGTCTTCCAGTTCCTCAAGCGCCTGCTGGATGAGGGTGCGTAGATGCGGTTCATCATCGACGATAAGAATTTTCATAGGGCTCATTGATAGATAAGAAACAGGACGTTCTCCATTCCCTTCTCGAAACGCAGAGCTCGCACTGCGTCGTCGTTGGACAAAAGCGAACTCAAGATGATGACGTCTGGCTTGGAGTGCATTGCTCTCGAGACAAGTTCAGAACCATTCGAATCGACGACTTGATAGCCGCGTGTCTCGAGTACGTCGGCTAGAGTGCGAACCGTTGAGGCATCCTCGTCGACGATCATCACCTTCTTCTTCGACTTTCCCTGGTCGAGCAGTGTGTCGACCTCGTGGAAGAGCGATGCGGTGTCGATGGGTTTAGTGAGATATCTGTCGACGCCGAGCCTGAAGCCGCGTTCCTTGTCTTCGAGGATCGACAAGATGATGATGGGGATATCCATCGTCACTGGATCGTTCTTGAGCACCGCAGCGACATCGAAGCCATTCATCTCAGGCATCATCACGTCAAGAATCACCAGACCGGGCGTTTCTTCGCGAATGAGTGAGAGGGCCTTGCGGCCATCTTCGGCCAGGCGTACTCGGTAGCCGGCCTCGCTGAGCTCCTGGTTCAGAAGAGATCGAATGTTTTGGTCATCATCGACAACGAGGACAGATTTGTCGCGTGGCTGATGCGTATCCACTTTCTCGCGCAGCTGCTTTACAAGCGATTCGATATCAACAGTGCGGCGTCTCGGCTGGAGATCGAGCTTCTCCGGATTCTCGGCGATGGGCAGCGTAAATGAAAATGTGCTGCCTTGGCCCGGAATGCTTTCAACCCAGATCTGCCCACCGTGATACTCGACGATCTCTTTGCAGATCGGCAGTCCCAGCCCCGTGCCTTTCGGCTTATCGGTGAGAGTGTCTCCCACCTGCTTGAATTTCTCGAATACCTTTGGCTGATCGGCGGGGGCGATGCCAATGCCGGAGTCGGTTACGCTGACAACCAACTCGCCGTTATCGCGCCGAGCAGTGCATTTGATTGAGCCCTGGTCGGTGAACTTAACGGCGTTGGAGATCAGGTTGATCACCACTTGAATGAGTCGATCCTGATCTCCTGTCACTGCCGGCAGGTCCGGTTCGATGTCGCGCTCGAGCTGAAGCTTCTTCGCCTCGAACAACGACGCGGTAGCTGCCACTGCCCGGTCCACCACGTCTTTTACAGACACAGCGGCCATGTTCCACGTGAATTTGCCTGCCTCGATTTTTGCGAGATCGAGGACATCGTCGATTAGTTTGGTGAGCCTTTCACCTTCGCTGACCACGACGCCCAGGTTCTCGATGACCTGCTGCTTGGCTTGCTCGACCTTCCGATCTTCTCCGGATATCAGCGGGAACAGCCGCTCCTGCAGGCGGCGTCGAATGATTTTTGCGAAGCCGAGAACCGAGGTTAGCGGCGTCCTCAATTCATGGCTCACGGTCGACAGGAATGAACTCTTCGCCGCGTCAGCTTCTTCCGCCGCAGCTCTGGCCAGGCGCGCTTCTTCAAAGAGCTTTGCGTTGTGGAGGGCGACGCCAACCGCCGAGGCAATCGTCGAGAGCAGACGCTGATCGGCATCAGTGAAGCGGCCTTCTTCGTCGGTGGACTGAACGCTTATGACGCCGGCGACTTCGCCGCCGGATGGAATCGGCACGCCCAGGTAGGACGCGGATTGCCGGCCAACCTGTTCAATTCCCAAGCGGGCGCGATTGCGATCCATATTCTCGTTGATCAGGAGCGGCTGCCCAGAACGAATGATCTGCGAGGTAAGCCCGACCCCGAAGGGCCGCGGTTGCGCTTCCTCGCCATACGTGTAAGGGAATCGCAGGATCATGTTCGTGCGGTCAAGCAGCGAAACGTAGGCGATCGATGCGTGGAACAAATCGCGAATCTGCTCGCCGACGAGTTGAATCAGCGGCTCCTTATCAAGCTGGGTGGCGAGTGCCTGCGTGATGTTGTTGATGGTGATCAACTCTGCGGCACGCTCGCTGACTTCCCGTTCCCGCTTGTTGATGAGCAGATAGGCATTCGCGTTGTCGAGCGCGATGGTGGTGTACGACGCAAGGTTTTCGAGCAGGCTTAGATGCTGCTCTGTATATGCATTCTTTTTAAAGCTCTGGATGCTGAGTACGCCGAGCACACGCTCCTGCGCAATCAGCGGTAGATAGATCATGGACGCCGGGGGTTGGGCGACGCTGCCGTCCTCGAGTTTTCTGTTCGCGTGCTCGTAGGTGGGAATGTACTTCGAGTATTCGGCGGCCACGTCATTGATCAAAATCGGTTGGCGGTGATCGATGCACCAGACGGCAAACTGGTTTTTATCGTCAGTGCTACGGGAATAGGGTGCGTAGCGCTTTCCGTTTTCGATGGCAAGGCTGTACTCGATCAGGTGCTGCTCTTGTCGATAGAGGCCTACTCCAAAAATGCTTGCATCGACAATCTGGTTTACGCGCTCATAGAGTTTGAAGAGGATCGTATTGAGATCCAGTGAGGCCGTAATCTCGCGGCCGATTTCGCTCAATAGCTCAATGCTGTCCTTCTGCGCCGCAATTTCAGCCGCCTGTGCTCGAATCTCCTGGGTGCGCTCGCTCACGGTCGCTTCCAGTGCCCGTGCCTGTTCCTCAAGGATTCTGGTTTTGCGCCGCGCCTTCTCGCGCTCGTAGATGCTGACCCAGCGCCAGGCGACATAGGTTAAAAACAAGAAAAGCAAAACATAAAAAATGTAGGCGAGAGTTGTCCTGTACCACGGCGGGAGAATGGCGAACGCGTAGATCGCTTCTGCGCCGCTGCGTCCATCGTCCGCGCGGGAACGAACGTGGAAGCGATAGGTACCGGGTCCCAGCCCGCTGTAATTCGCTTCCTTCTGTTTGCCCCATGCCGACCAATCCTTGTCTGCGCCCTCGAGCCAATACTGGTATTCAGTCTCTATCGGATCTGCGTAGTTCAGTGCAGCGAACTGAAAACGAAGAGCGGTGCTGCCCGGCGGCAAATGAAGCTCAGATGCGCCCTCGCTCTTTGAGCCGCCAAAAACAACTTTGGATCCGGCACTGACTTGGCGCACGAGCGTCGGAAACGGCGGCGCTGCTGCCTGACCTTTTACCGGAGCGAGGCGAAGCACCTGCTCTCCGGTTATCCACACCACCCCGTCGGGATCATGGAATGTGCTAATCGTACGAAAGCGGTTCAAACGGCGATAGGAATCTTCATCAACACGCCATGTCCCGTCGGGTTGATGGCTAAAGAGACCAATGCGCCGACTGTCCGAAGATGTCGTTCCTGACCAAAAACTCGCATTAGGGCCCTGGTACTCGGCATCGTACGGACCAAGGCCGGAACCGACGTCTGGAGCATCGATAGGAAGCAGAAAGCGATCGTCAACAACGAATTTGGCCGCCCGGGGGTCCCAGCGAAAAATGTGCTTCGAGCGATCCACAGTGGCAAAGATGCTCCCTGCAACAAATTCCACGTCGTTCTGCCCCTCGGGAAGACCTTCATTTTGAGAAAAGACCTGGTACTTTGAATCACGCATGCCAGAGGCAGCGACTTCAACTCGGAGAACGCTTCTACTTCCTCCACTCACCCAGAGCACGCCATCCGCATCTTCCACAATGCCTCGGGCTTCATATATCGTTTTGGGCAGCCTGCCCTCGTCAATCCACTTCTGCCCATCCCAACGCATTGAGCCCACACCATCAGAGTGGCCGATAAAAATGCGCGATGGATACTTGACCGATTGATCGATTACGTAGGTCTGTTCAGTGAGACCGTGCACCGCGGGCATGGCGGGCACAAGGCTATCGCCCTGCAGTTTCATCACGCCTTCACTGGTAGCCACGAGCAATTGATGGGGAGATTTCCCTGTGGGATCTTTGAAATCAATCATGTTCCAACCCTGATTGGGGCCGTGGATCGGAACGGACGACGGGCGGCCGGTTTCAGGGTCGAACACCACCCGTGCAAGTGCATTGGAGGCAACTGAGGAAGCGTAGATTGATTCCTGGAACCGAATCGCACTCAGGGCGCTGTTTCGCAGAATGATTGAGATTGGGGAGTTCACTTCGACGCGAGCCACACCGCTGCCCATGCCGAGCCACAGTGTGCCTTCGCGGTCTGAGTAAGCAGAGACAGTCCCGGAATCAAGAAGCCCCGAAGTCTTATCGATAATCTCCCGGATTCCCCCATCGTGAGTGAGGATCACCGCTCCGCCGTTGAGCGTGGTAATGCAGATGCTGCCATCGGGCAGCAGGGCAGTTGTGTAGACCTTGTGCGTCTTCAGGTAGGCATCAGCCTGGGTGGGGAATGGAACCACTTTCTGGCCGTCGTATAGAGTCAGCAATTCATCGCGCGCGGAAACGAGAATCCGGTTGTCATCGAATGGATGGAGGAACAGCTTTCCGGAGTTCTGATAGGCGTCGCCACCAGGCAGATTGTGCAGCTCATCACCGACGATCTCCTGCAGGCCGATCCCGCTCTGGGAAGTAAGAATGTGACCTCGAATGTTCGCGATCGCCTGGAATCTGTTTTTCCCCGAGGGGGTCCAGACCTGCATTCGCTTTCCATCCCACCGGAAGAGCTGCTCGTACGAACGAAAGAAGACGCCCTGGGGAGTGGCCAGGGTCTGCCATACGTCGGTAAATCCGCGATTTTCCGGCGGCACTTTGTCGAGGAGTGAAACAAACTGCAGAGCACCCGTGGCATCCGGAGTCAGGTAACCGAACTTTGCGCCAGCGCCGACCCAGATTCTCCCAGATTCGTCCAGCGCCAAAGATCGCACGACCGACGAACCTGTAAAGATCTTTCGCCAGGTCACGCCGTCATATTCGAGCAGATCACCGCTGGAATTCCCGAAGTACATGACGCCGCGGCGGTCTTGCTGAATCGCCCAGACCTGGGGTCCCCCGTTGTAGTCTCTCGCCGAGTAATTCTGGAGGACCGGCATCCCCTGTTCAGAACTCGGCTGGCCGGCCGTTTTTGGGGGAGAGACTTTTGGCTGCTCGCCAAGGGATGCGCATGCCAATGCGATCGGCACGATCGCCAGGCACTGAAGACGGAGACACAAACCTGTACGTCGGATCAAAGAATCCTACCTGGAGTGGCGAAGTGGACCTCGTGCCGAAATGCCAGCGTGGAGAACGGGGGATGCGGCTTGAGCTTAACACGCTGGAATTTGGCGGCGCAAGGCAAAACCGGGTGGTTTCAAAGGGTTACCTACGGTGTCATCCGAGATCTGCTCGATTCGCCAATGGAGAAGTTCCCGGGAACGCCCGCTTCATACATCAAAGGTCAATCAACTTCAGTGCTCCGATCGGCTCGGTCGGTTGGAGCAGCCCAACCACGATAGCGGACCCTTCGAGACATCGCTTGCTCTTTGTAGTAAAACGGTTCACTGATACGAAGGATCATCTGACTTGGTGAGGAGATGCAAAATGATCACTCGAAGGGATCTGATTGTTGCGCTAATTGCGGTGGTGTGCACGGTGGGCGGGTTCGCAGCTGCTGACGAATTGCCGCTGATTGGCTCATCAGTATTCGACTGGAATTCGGTTTCGGCCAAACCGACGGAAACGGGTTCGGTGCGATCTTTCTTTACGGTGCGTACGCCGACGCTGGAGCGCTTAGAGGTGCACGTCACCACGCTGAATCCGGGCAAGTCGCCGCATCCGCCGCATCGCCATCCCAACGAGGAGATGCTCATCATTCGACAGGGCACCCTAGAGGCCCTGATCAATGGGGAGTGGAAGCAAGTTGGACCCGGGTCAGTAATCTTCTTTGCGTCGAATCAACTGCACGGGGTGAGGAACGTGGGCACAGAGCCGGCCGTGTATCACGTAATCAACTTCAAGACCGCTGCCACCCCGGCCGAGACGAGTAAATAGGCTGGAGACAAAGCAGAGCTTCGAACTGTCGACTATTGATGAAAGAAGGCCGAGCGTGCGAGTGAGATTCAAGTGTTTCCTGCTGATGTGTCTCTGCAGCGTCGTTTTTTGCCTGGGGGCCGGACTTTGCGGAGCGCAGACGAGTTCCGGCGCGCTGGGGGTATTTGAGGGGCAGGCGGACATCGGGGCGGTGTCGCCGCCGGGAGTCGGTAGATACGACGCCGGAAGCGGAGTCTACACAGTGGCCGCAGCGGGAGCCAACCTGTGGTCGACAGTCGACGCGTTTCACTTTGTGTGGAAGAAGGTCTCGGGCGATGTTTCGCTGACGGCGAACATGGCGTTTCCTTCCACGGCGGGAGATCCCAGTCCTCATCGCAAGACGGTGCTGATGTTTCGACAGACGCTCGAGGCGGACGGGGTGTACGTTGATGCCGCGCAGCATGGATCGGGCATGACGGCGTTGCAGTACCGGCGTGAGCGAGGCGCGACCACGCAGGATATCGAGCTTAATATTGAATCGCCTCAGCGGATTCGGCTCGAAAAGCGTGGCGATACCATCACGATGTTCCTCAGCAACCATGGAGAGCTTCTGCACCAGGTGGGTGCATCAATCAGGCTTCATCTGAAGGAGCCTTTCTACGCCGGCATCGGAGTTTGTTCGCATAACAAAGACGTTGTGGAAACGGCAACGTTCAGCAACTTGAAGCTGGAGACCCCGGCACCGGAGACGAGTCAGTCAGTTCTCGTCAGCACCTTGCAGACGATTGGCATTGAAGACAATTTCCGGCGTGCCACGGTGGTTGCGACTGGCCCTGGCCGAATGGAAGCACCAAACTGGAGCCAGGACGGAAAGGCGCTGATCTTCAATCGTGACGGACATATTTGGACAATTCCAGCAGAGGGCGGCGTCGCGACCTTGCTCAATACGGGAGCCGCCACGAACTGCACGGGGAGCCACGGACTGTCTCCGGATGGCAAGTGGCTGGCCATCAGTTGCGCGATGCCAGGTAAGCCTGAGACACGCGTGTATGTTGTGCCTTCTGCGGGTGGCGAGCCTAGGCTGCTGACAGAGAATCCATCATCGTATTTTCATAGCTGGTCGCCGGACGGAAAGACAATCGCGTTTACGCGGCCGAATCAGGGGGGAGGCGGCAACATACTCTCCATTCCGGTCGAGGGCGGGACGGAGACGCCACTCACAACCGGGACCGGCATTAGCGATGACCCTGACTACTCGGCGGATGGGAAGTGGATTTACTTCAACTCCGACCGCGCGGGCGGCCTGATGCAGATCTGGCGAATGAAACCAGACGGGACTGGCGCGGAACAGGTGACTACGGACGACTACAACAACTGGACTCCGCACCCCTCGCCCGATGGCAAATCGATTGTAGTAGTGAGCTACGACAAGGACGTGAAGGGACACCCGGCGAACAAGGACATCGCGCTTCGGATTCTGAATCTGAGCGACGGGAAGATTCGGGTGTTAGTGAACCTGGTTGGCGGCGCGGGAAGCGACAATGTGCCGAATTGGGCTCCCGATGGGACGCACCTGGCATTTGTGAGTTTCCAGATGCTCCCGCAGGAACAGGCAGGATCGGGCCGATAATGATCGGCGACAGATCGGAGGCGGACCACTCGATGTATTGACCCCGATGCCGGGACCGCTTGCGCCCAGTCGGGCAGGCAACTAAACTCATCCGGTGCAGTAACATTGGGGAATTGAGGGCGCGGCCCGGAGCGCTGGAGCGTGCTTGATTCTTCAGCGCCGTCCCGATTGAAACCGAGCTCTTTTTGCGTCAACCTGATTGATCGAGAGAGCGGAGGGTTTGTGCAGGCGGAGGTCAAAGGAATGCGCGTCGGCCTATTCACCCGTGAATATCCCCCCTTGGTGTATGGCGGTGCAGGTGTTCACGTCGATTACCTGAGCCGGGAATTGGCGAAGGAGATCGACGTCGAGGTGCACTGCTGGGGACCGCAGCATTCGGACGCCGGCAACCTGCATGTTCGCGGAGCTGAGCCCTGGCACGAAATTTCAGACGGGACCGAAGGTAAATTCAAGGGAGCGCTCGAGGCTTTCAGCCTGAACCTGACGCAGATCAAGGCCCTCGAGGGTATCGATCTCGTTCATACACATACGTGGTACGTGTCAATGGCCGGATACCTGGCGAAGAAGCTCTATGGAGTTCCGTTTGTCCTCACGACTCATTCGCTTGAGCCGTTGCGCGCATGGAAGGCGGAGCAACTGGGCAGCGGGTATGAAATGAGCTCGTGGATGGAGCGGACGGCGATTTTGGATGCTGACGCGATCATCGCTGTCTCGCAAGGCACGAAGGCCGACATTCTGAAGGCGTACCCGGATGTTGACCCGGCGCGGATTCACGTCATCTATAACGGGATCGATCTGGCCGAGTACCAGAAAACCAGCGAGACCAGGGCGCTGACGGATCACGGGATCGATCCAGCAATCCCCTATGTGCTGTTTGTAGGAAGAATCACGAGGCAGAAGGGCGTAACGCACCTGGTGGACGCGATTCGCTATCTGCCGGCTGAGACGCAGGTGGTGCTATGTGCCGGCGCGCCAGATACGCCCGAGATTGCAACGGAGCTTCGCGTGAAGGTCGAGGCCGCGCGCAAGGATCATCCGCGCATTGTGTGGATTGAAAAGATGGTGACCAGGCAGGAGACGATTCAGCTCTACAGTCATGCACGCGTCTTTTGCTGCCCCTCGGTTTACGAGCCGTTCGGCATCATCAACCTTGAGGCGATGGCCTGTCGGGCGCCGGTGGTTGCCAGTGCGACAGGCGGCATCAAAGAAGTTGTCGTTGATGATAAGACTGGCTACCTGGTTGCATTCGATGAGGACCCCGTAACGGGCTTTCCGAGAGATCCGGAAAAGTTCGCGAAAGATCTTGCGGCGCGGATCAATGCGTTGCTGCAGGATGAAGAGAAGTGCAGGCGATTTGGCGATGCGGGCAGGCAGCGTGTCGAAGAAACGTTCAGCTGGACGGCAATTGCGCACCAGACGATTGACCTTTATCAGCGGCTGATTGAAAAGAAGTAAGAGAAATGACGGGCCAGAAAGTCGATGGGCCGGATGAAACACTCCTGTAACCGGAAACCGTGAGACTTGCAGAACGTGATAGAGCCATGACAACGAAACGATCGGACGGACGCAAGCGCGTCATTATC
>NZ_JBARMD010000432.1:0-2957 GCF_049802275.1 Occallatibacter sp.
GGTCTACTGCATCTATCGCGCTCCCCATGAGGAGTTGATCAAGGAGCATCCTCAACTTGGTGGCTTTCCGGCGAATCTAATCTCGCAAATCTCAACGACGATCGATCCCACAACGGCCGAAGACTAAACGATGGATCTCGCGCCGGGCCGACATGCTCGGCCCGGCGTGGACGAAATAGCAACGAGGTTTGGCGCATTTGGAAGAGGTGATGCGCCGGGCATCTCTCTCAAGAGCTTCTGAACAAGCCGCGTTTTCTTCTGACCACGGAAGAGGCGTTTGCTCTAGGGGAAGCCATCGCCCAGATGAGCGGAAATCCGGCTATAGGCTTGTTTCTGGGCACAGTCGCGAGGACGCAGAGCTTCAACCCGCCCGGTATCGCAGCGCTCTGTTCGGTGAATCTGGGCGAGGTGATGGCGCAAGTGGACCGGTACAAACAGCTGACTTGTCCCGAAGAAATTGTGCAACGCAAATCTAAAGGTGAGTGGACACTTCGCTTCCGGTTCCTCGGCCAGCTTCCGTGCGTCCACCTTGTCGCTCTTGCTGACGATTCGGGCCCGGATTCCTGGATCAGACCCCTTTCAGAGGACCAATAATCTGCCCTTCCGCTCGCTGCTCAGGCATTCTCCATCAATCGCAGAAAAGGACGTTCATACCGGGCGGGGTTATTGACCTTGCGGCTTGAGGATTGGCGCCCGCAGCGGCGGTTTCGATCTCGATACGCGTGTCTTTGGGGAGACCACGTCGCGACCGCGCTGGATGAAGTTGTCGTAGACGGATAAAGCGGCGGCATGGTAGCCAAGGCCGGCCCTTTCGGAACGGCCTCTGGGGCAGGCGCGGCGGGCTTGGCAAGTGGACGGTGCTCGAGGCTTTGTGCGCATGCAAGCGATGCGCACGCCAATGAGATAAGTACTGCGGGGAGAAATGAGTGAGTGTCCGACCGGTTCAGCGGGAAAGACAAGAAAGGCTCCTACGGGTTCGATTCTACTCTGACATGGAAGACTGCCAAGCGAGCGCCCACTCCGTCGAAACTCATCGATCCCAGATGAGTTTCATCCATATAGGTGGGGTCGCAGACCCATGCAAAACTCGGAAGGGTGAAGGTAAATCGATCGCTTCTAGTGCTTCCCGCCCGCGTGAGACGTGATTCCCTTCAGAATGAATTCCCGCACAATATTTGTACCCGCATTTCCCGCTATCTCTACCGCTCCATTCACAAGGCTCAGAGTCAGGCCGCGATTCTCCTTGGGGTAGTAGAGATTAGAGAGCCCTGCAGAGGCAAACACCCCGAGCACATGCGAGTAATTGGGCCGCCTGCGTCCGTTATCATCCCGGGTTATGAAGGCGGACGAGATTGCGTACATCGTGCGTTCCTGAAGACTCCCAGTACCCTTATAGAAGTAACGTGGGTCCTGGTGGAACAACGTCGCGAATACGCCGCTGCTCAACATTCTTGCGGAGAAGTCATTTGTATATGCGGCGCCGAATCGCTTGAAGTACCCGGCGCTGCCTCCGCCGTATCCGGAAAAGATGTCGTAATACTGTTCGAAGCCCGCGATTCCGGCAGCCCCCGCAAACGCCATCGGGTCCATCATAGAACGAAACGCCAGTTGAAATTTCTGTTTCGGTTTCATCGGCGGGGCATTCCAGTCATAGCTGCTGTAGAAATTTGGAAACACCTTCCAAATGCGCTGTTCGACAGCAATCTGGACTTGCTGTTCCGACAACTCCTCCTTTAGTTCCTCGCTGTTCCCCGTAACAGTCACCGACGCAATCGCGGTGGCAACGGCCAACACCACCGGTGACATGATGCGCATCTCCCCCGGATTCACCGTGAGCCACGGGGATACGAAGGTGCTCATATCTTTTCCTATTACCGTCATCTTGTATGAGCCGGCAGGCAGAGCCGCAAACGCGAATTGTCCGTTTGGACCCGATTGCATTTCGCGTTCGCCTCCGGAGCGGCTCGTGAGAACCACGCTCGCGTCCTGGATCACATCATCATTTGTATCCAGGACGGTGCCCGAGATCGCGGATGTGCCCTTATTGCTTGATTGCCGTGATTGGTCTTGGCTCGCGTCGAGTACGCCGCCTACCTCTCCCGGTGCATCCGGCAAATCTGTCCTGACCAAGACGGCCCCGTCGGTCTGTTGAGCACGAGCAGATACGGCACCAACATCTATCAGAAACACTGCGGCGATCAGCGCCGGAACCAACGTTCTAGAAACGATTTCAATTCGGCTTCTTTGAGCTACAGCCGGCGATTCACCTGTCACTCCCGCATCACATGAGACGATCAATGCGCAATCTCTTCGCATATACTCCTGTGTTCGTTCTTCCTATCACTTCCCGTGAACCAGCTGTCCAGTCCGGAAGTCCACTGCGCTCGGTATATCGACGTGCTCGCGCTTAGGGTGTAAACAGCAGCTGCATGAAGTTTTCGTCATTTGAGCACTGCCTCGGTCTGTTCTGACTCTCATTCGAATTCGTTTGATGCGCTGAACTGATATCGGAGCACTGTCAACAGGTGAGATCGAGGTCTACGTTCGCTTGAGTTCAGCGTTCTATCGCTCAGTGCCTTCCCAGCGTGCTGGATTACCGCGGTATGATGTCTCATGGCTCGGCCTAAGACTACAGCTTTTATTCATGTCATGCTTTTGGTCTGCATCGTGTTGGCAGTCTCGCTAGTACCTTCGGTTGCACAAACGCAGGCAAACTTGGGTGTGGACCAAGTCGTCGATCGGATGCAGCGACACGAAGCAGACCAATCGAGAGAACTGAAGCACTACGAAGCGATCCGTCATTATGAGGTGCAATACAAAGGTTTTGGATCACTCATCGCGGCGAAGATGGATGTGGATATCAATTTCGACAGTCCCTCGGGCAAGAGTTTTCGCATCGTGTCGCAGAGTGGATCGAAACTGCTGTGCGACAAAGTGCTCAAGCGGGCGGTCGATAG
>NZ_JBARMD010000433.1:0-20156 GCF_049802275.1 Occallatibacter sp.
CATGCAACGAACCCGCGCGGAATCAGCAGCGCTTCCGCGACCATCGAGCAGAACGGCGCCAGCTATTCCGTCTGGCAGATGGCGCAGCCGTCGAAGGCGAAGGAGTCCACCTGGAACTTCACTGCCGGCGTCAAGACCACGCCGCAGCTCAAAGACGGCAAGGCCAGGCTGATCGTCGAGGCGACTTCGAACGGCCTCTTCCACAAGTCCGCCCGCATTGAGCAGGATGTGACCATTGTGACGCAGCCGCCGAGCGTAAGCGTCGACTCGGAGCAGCACTACATCTACATCGGCATGGCCGACGTGGCGACCTTCAATGTGTCGGGCGCCTACACAGCCGCTGGAGTGCGCGTAGGCGACCAGTCGTACCGGGCGTGGCCCATGCCGGGCGGCAAACCGGGCCTGTTTTCACTGTTTGCGTTCGCGTGGAACATGCCGCAAACCACGATCCCGATGGTCTTTGCCTCCAACGGAGCGGGCAACGACGTCACCAGCCCGATCACTGTCGTCTTTCCGAAAAAGGAACAGCCACACTACACCGTCCACGACCTGCAGGTCAGCGACGCCTTCATGCAGAAGGTAGTTGGCGAGCTCGATCCGAACGGCTCCGGTGACATGGTTGCGCGCTTCGTCAAAATCAACAACGAGATGCGCAAGTCAAACAACAAGACCCTTTCCGACCTGCGCTTCAAGACTGCCGATCACTTCCTGTTCACGCAGCCCTTTGCGCGCCAGTCGCACTCGCAGGCCGAGGCCACCTTTGCCGATTTGCGTAACTACATCTACCAGGGCAAGAAGATCGATCAGCAGGTGCACCTTGGCTACGACCTCGCCGTCACCCAGCACGTCGGCGTCGAAGCCTCAAACGATGGCCGCGTTGTCTGGGCTGCTCCGCTGGGCATCTACGGCAATTGCATCGTGGTCGACCACGGCTACGGCCTGCAAACGATTTACGGCCACATGAGCCACTTCGACGTGCACGAAGGCGACATGGTGAAGCGGGGTCAGATCATGGGCCAGAGCGGCATGACCGGCATGGCCGGCGGCGACCACATCCACTTCGCCATGCAGCTCGACGGTGTCCAGATCGACCCCAAGGAATGGTGGGATCCACACTGGATCCAGGACCACATCACGAAGCGTCTCGATGTAGGTATGGCGCCGATGTCTCAGATGGCGGCCGCACCGACGAGAAAGCAAGGTCACCGATCCAAAAAACACAGATAACTGCCTCTCGCGGGGAACCGGTTTTGCGGCTTTTCTTTGGGGAAGCATGTAACGGTCAATATGGCGGCATAACCATCTGGGGTGCTATGCTTTCGCGCTATGAAGTCGAGGCCGTACTTTGCTCTCGCTTGTTTTCTTGCTGCATCACTTGGAGCCGGATTTCAAACCTTTGCCCAGCAGCCTAATCCGGCCGTTGCGTCGTTACAGGCTCGCCCGTCGCCCGAATGGCTCAAGTCGGGAACGATCTACCAGATATTCGTGCGCTCCTTCTCGCCCTCCGGCGATTTGAATGGCGTGACTGCGCGTCTGGACGATCTTCACAAGCTGGGCGTGAATATTCTATGGCTCATGCCGATCCATCCCTACGGGCAGGTGAAGAAGAAGGGTTCTCTCGGAAGTCCATACGCAGTTCGCGATTATTACGCGATCGATCCCGCGCTTGGAACCAAGGACGATCTGCATCGCCTGGTGCAGGAAGCGCATAAGCGGCAGATGAAAGTCATTATCGACATGGTGGCCAATCACACGTCGTGGGACAGCGTGATGATGGCCCATCCCGAGTTCTACAAAAAGGATAAGGAAGGCCACGTCACCTACCCCTACGATTGGACAGACGTGGCCGCGCTCGACTACTCCAATCCGAAGTTGCGCCGCTACATGACCGACGTCCTTCTCTACTGGGTTAAAGACTTCGACCTCGATGGCTATCGCTGCGACGCGGCAGCAGAGGTGCCAACTGATTTCTGGGAGCAGGCGCGCAAAGAGCTTGATCAGGCAAAGCCGGACATCATCATGCTGGCTGAGGCACAAAAGCCCGATCTGCTGCGGAGCGCCTTCGACATTGACTACGCGTGGCCCATGCTTCACACGGTCGACGACATCGAGATGAATGGCGAACCCGCGACCAAGGTCCGCGACACGATCGAGCAGCAGGATGCATTGTTTCCCAGGGGCGCACTGCATATGCGCATGAGCGATGATCACGACGAGTTGCGGGCGACGACGCGCTATGGTTTTCCCGGGGCAATTGCCGCGTCGGCGCTGATGTTCACGCTCAACGGCACTCCCCTGATCTATGACGGCATGGAGGTGGGAGACTCCACACAATCACGCGACCCTGCGCTATTTGAGCCGCAGAAGATCTTCTGGAGTGCGGAAAAGTGGCATCCGGATTATCCAAAATTCTATGCGCTCATGACATCGCTGCGGCGGGAGCACCCGGCACTGCAACAGGGCGCAACCATCTGGTTGCACAACAGCGATGAGCAGCACGTGGTGACTTATCTGCGGCACGCGGCCGGCGAAGAGTTTCTGGTCGCCATCAATTTGTCGAATACTCCGTTCCGTGGAAGCGTGGAAGCCGCCGGGAACTGGAAAGAGATCGAACTTCCAGTCTCAAAACCTGAACCTGAAGCCGTTCCGTTTATCTCGCTGAACGCGTTCGAGGCTCGCATCTTTCAAAAGCAAGCCCAGTAGGAAAAGCTCATGAGCACATCGCAGACTGAACAGGTTGGGGCAAAGACTGTCACCTATTTCCGCAAGCCCGAGCGCAGCTTCTGGCAGATCTGGAACATGAGCTTCGGCTTCCTTGGCATCCAGTTTGGCTGGGGCCTGCAGATGGCCAACATGAGCGCCATCTACGAATACCTCGGCGCGCGTGCCGACCAGATTCCGATCTTCTGGCTGGCCGCTCCTCTCACCGGCCTGTTGATCCAGCCGCTGATTGGCCACGCGAGCGATCACACCTGGGGGCGCCTCGGCCGTCGCCGCCCCTATTTTCTTGCGGGCGCTATTCTCAGTTCGCTCATGCTTCTGTTCATGCCGAATGCATCGGCGCTGTGGATGGCGGCAGGAATGCTCTGGATACTGGATGCTTCCATCAACGTGAGCATGGAGCCATTCCGCGCGTTTGTTGCCGACATTCTTCCGGAAGGCCAACGTACTGCAGGTTTCGCGATGCAGAGCCTGTTCATTGGCCTGGGCGCTTCATTTTCATCGGCACTACCGTACATCCTGACAAACTTCTTCCACATGCAACAGAAGGTTGGGGACACGCGAGCGGTGCCGACCGTCGTGCGCATATCGTTCTACATCGGCGCGGTGGCTTTCATCGGTGCTGTTCTCTGGACGATCGTAACCACCAAGGAATATCCGCCGCAGGATTTGGAGGAGTTCCGGCGCGCCAAGGCAGAGAAGACTGGTCTTGCTGCAAATGCGCGGGAGATTTTTGCAGCTATCGCCGAGATGCCCGACACCATGCGCAAACTCGGTCCCGTGCAATTCTTTACGTGGCTCGGACTCTTCTGCATGTGGCTGTATTTCCCAGTTGCCGTTGCGCACAACGTCTTCGGTGCGAACGACACTAGTTCGCCGCTCTACCAGCAGGGCGTTGAGTGGGGTGGCAACTGCTTCGCCATCTACTCCATCGTCTGTTTCGCCTTCTCGTTTGCGCTGCCGGGCCTCGCCCGCAAACTCGGACGCAAAAACACTCACATCATTTGTCTGGTTTGCGGAGCGCTGGGCCTGATGTCGGTCGCTATCATCCACAATAAGTATGTTCTTCTGCTCACCATGGTGGGCGTAGGAATTGCATGGGCTAGCACTCTGTCGATGCCTTATGCAGTGCTGGCAGCATCGTTGCCGCCTGCGCGGACCGGGGTCTACATGGGAATCTTCAACTTCTTCATCGTTACGCCCGAAATTCTGACGTCACTCTTCTTCGGTTGGATCATGATCCATCTCCTGCACAACAACCGCATCTACGCCATCATTGCCGGCGGAGTCTTCATGCTCATCGCCGCTCTGCTGATGCAGCGCGTGCGAGACCCACAAACGTTGAGCGTGCAAGACGTGTAGCGGCGCTCTGCGCGCCGTTACGGTTCTTCGCGTTTCAAGAATCTTGCCTTACATCCTGCCGGCAAGCGGGTGAATGGGAGATCATGACACCGGAATTGAGATCAGCGAAGGAGAAGACCCGGGCAGTGCGAGTGGCGGGAAGGCGTGATGCTTGTGGCCACATCTTCGCGCTTCTGATCCTGTGTCCTCTGGTAATGACGCTCAGCGGTTGTCACGACAACAAGCGTGTCAGTCTCACCATCTCTGCGGCGGCGAGTCTGCAAGAGACGCTTGAGGAAGTTGAAACGCTTTATCGATTCGGCCACACCAAAGTGGACTTTCGGAACAACTTCGGATCCTCCGGAACCTTGGCGCGAGAAATTGAAGAAGGAGCGCCCGTGGACGCATTTATTTCGGCCGCTGCCAAACCGATGGATGACCTGGAGGGAAAGGGTTTGATCGTGACCGGAACGCGAGCGAATCTCCTGCACAACTCGCTTGTACTGATTGCACCTCTTGGTTCTACGTTGCAGGGATTTGCTGGACTCGGGGATCGATCGACTCGCCTGATTGCAATCGGAGATCCGGCAAGCGTGCCGGCAGGCCAGTACGCGCAGCAAACGCTGAACGCGCTTCATTTGTATGACCAGGTGAAAGGGAAACTCGTCCTCGGTAAGGATGTTCGCCAGGTGCTCACGTACGTTGAAACAGGAAATGCAGATGCCGGCTTTGTGTATGCAACCGATGCACAAATCTCGCGGCTGGTCCGCGTGGTTGCGATCGCGCCGGAGTCCGCGCATGAACCGATTGTCTACCCGGCGGCGGTCGTGAAGACCAGCGAAAATCCGGAAGAGGCGCGCAGTTTCGTTGAGTTTCTGGGCACTCCTGAGGCCAAGGGGATCTTCACCAAGCACGGATATACACTGGCTTCACAGTGATTCTGCCAGCCGACGCATCGCCGCTTATTATCTCAGTGGCCACGACCTGCGCTGCAACTGCGGCCACGTTCTTTCTGGGGATGATTGCTGCGCGAATGATGTATCGCGTGCGAGGCGGTTTTCGTGCGTGGATCGACGGCATTCTCACGCTCCCCCTGGTGCTTCCACCGACGGTTGTCGGTTTCTTTCTTCTTCTGATCTTCGGACGCCGGAGCCTCATCGGTCGTGGACTTGAGCACGTGGGCGTAACGATTGCATTCTCGTGGCCGGCGACCGTGATTGCGGCCACCGTAATTGCATTTCCCCTGATGTATCGCACCACGCTCGGCGCGTTTGACCAGGTGAACCCAACGTTGCTGGAAGCGGCACGCACATTGGGTGCCAGTGAGTGGGTCGTATTCCGCCGCGTGCTATTGCCTTTGGCGGGCCCGGGGGTGATCGCCGGAACCGTCCTCGCCTTTGCGCGTTCGCTGGGGGAGTTTGGCGCGACATTGATGCTCGCCGGAAACATTCCGGGGCGTACGCAAACGATGCCAATTGCGATTTTCTCCGCGGTAGAGGGTGGTGACATGAATGCGGCCCTGCTGTGGGTCGTGTTGATCGTGGTCGTCTCGCTGGCGATTATCCGGCTTCTCAATGTAGAGAAAAGGAGCCGCATTATGGCGCGGGCCGAGCCGGATTTGTCGAGGTCAGAATTTTCTGGGCAATTTCCCGTAGCGGTTGTGTCCTCTCGAGAAAATGGGTCCGCTGTCAAATTGGACGTGGACCTGGAGCGGACACTGGAGAACTTTACGCTGCGCATTGCGCTTGGTGCGCGCAACGGAGCAGTCGGATTGCTCGGACCGTCGGGCTCAGGAAAATCGATGACGCTGCGAATGATCGCGGGCGTATCGACGCCTGATCGAGGACGCATCGTTCTCAACGGGCGTGTGCTCTTCGACAGCGCGGCGGGCCGCAATATTCCGGCAGCGAGCAGGCGGATCGGTGTCGTCTTTCAGGATTACGCCCTGTTTCCGCATTTAACGGTGGCGGACAATGTTGGTTTTGGACTCGCTCGCATGACAAAGGATGAGAGGCGCGCACGCATCTGGAACCAGCTTGAGTCCATGGGAATCGCTGAGCTTGCGCATCGGTACCCGCGGCAAATCTCAGGGGGCCAGCGGCAACGCGTAGCGATTGCACGATGCATGGCCATGGAGCCGGATGCGCTGTTACTCGACGAGCCTTTCGCAGCGCTCGATCCACATCTGCGCAGACGAACGGAAGAGCAGCTTCGTGCAACCCTTGCAGGTTTCAATGGACCGGTAGTATTTGTCACGCACGATATGGAGGAAGCCTTCCGATTCTGCCCAGAGTTGCAGGTTCTGGATAGCGGTCGGGTGATTGCAAGCGGGCCGAAGCAAGAACTTTTCGAACGCCCGCGCACTGTGGCGGCAGCACGGCTGACCGGATGCAAGAATATTGTGGCCGCGTGCCGTGTCGGCAACGATTGTGTAGAAGTAGCGGCGTGGCAGTGCCGGCTGCAAGCAGCGCCGGAGGTCCCCGAGGCTTTGACGCATGTGGGATTTCGCTCGCACCAGTTGGCGTTTCAAAGGCCTGCGGATACGAAAAACACCTTTCCCTGCTGGCTGGTGACAACGAGCGAGGCACCGCATGAAATGACGCTCTATCTCAGGCTGCACTCTGCGCCCTCGTCGGGGCAGCCGCCGCATTTGCAGGCAGACGTCTCGAAGGAAGTGTGGCGCGACCTCTCAAAGCGTCCGCAGCCGTGGCACATCACGCTCGATCCTACGCGGTTGCTGCTGCTTGAAGAATGAGGCTGATTTGCTACGGCTCTCTTTGCCGTTTGCATCTCGTTGCCTTGAATTCAGGACGGCAATCAATGCTCAGCGCTTGATAAAACAGCGGCTCACCAAGATACCCTGACATCCTGGATACTCTGGAATCTGCGAATACCCTTCCGACTCATACAAGCCGATTGCACCTGCGTTATCACATCCCGTCTCTAACACAGTGGAGAAAAATCCACGGCGATGAGCCTCTTCTTCCAGATGCCTGAGGATCCGGCGTGCCCATCCGCGTCTTCTCATATCTGGCCGCACAAACATGCGCTTAATCTCGGCGCACTTTTCGTCGACCGGTCTAAAGCCACCGCACCCAATGGTCTGTTCACCTTGCTGAGCGACAACGAAATATCCGCCGGCTTTCTCGAATTCGGCCTCGTCGATTCCAAGGATCACGGAGTCGGGATAGAGCGAAGAAATCTCGGCATCCAATTCGCGCATCATTGCACAAGCGCCCTCATCGGAAGGTCTAACCGCGACAATTACCATGCCTGAGACCTCTCGACCCTGGGAAAGCTGGTTGTTGGATCGTACGCGGTGCGCCTCAAATGAGCACGATACAGTTGGTGGAAAAGTTTATTACTCTTCACAACACATCAGCAAGGTTGATTTCTTTTCCACCGAAAAAACTTACTTGACGGAAACAGGAAACAAGGCCCCTACTGAATGGGACAGAAAGTCATGTTCGCCACCTGTGTGGTTGTGTGTAAAGATGGGCTTAGCCCCCAACTTTGCGAATCCAGCCGCCGGTCCGTCCCCTAGCGAGTTGGCAGGATCACTTCATAATCTATTCTGTCCTTTGCAGGCAGAGGCATGCTCGGCGATAAACCGAAAGGAGCAGAGATGGTCGAATCCCTCGGCGAGTGGCTAAGCGCGAACGGCCTCTCGGAGTTTGAGAACATTTTCGTCGAGAACCAGGTTGACCTGAAGACGCTGCTCATCCTGACAGAATCGGACCTCAAAGAACTTGGTCTCGCATTTGGTCCGCGCAAGCGGATACTCCATCTGATCGATGGGTTGAAAAGTCAGAGTGTGGAGCGACCCAGCTCGGCGACCGCAAAGGCTTTGTCTCTCGGCGAACGACGGCAACTGACGGTCATGTTTTGTGACCTGGTGGGATCGACAGCGCTCTCCACCATTCTTGATCCCGAAGAGCTGAATGGATTGATCAGGAGCTACCGAGGAGCTTGCGGGGCGGTTGTCTCGCGGTACGAGGGGCATGTGGCCCAGTACCTGGGCGATGGAATCCTCGCATATTTTGGCTGGCCCGTTGCGTTCGAGGACGCAGCAGAACGCGCTGTCCGCTCCGCGCTCGAAATCATCGACGCCGTCAAAGCCTTGCCTTCTGCCAGGCCGCTTGAGGTCCGCATTGGCCTCGCGACAGGGCCTGTGGTTGTTGGTGAAGATTCCCCAGAAGGCGGTGGGGAAGCCGGCCTTGCAGTCGGTGAAACCCCAAACCTGGCGGCTCGCCTGCTTGCGCTGGCCAACCCCGGCGAAATTGTGATTGCGGATGTGACCAGGCGCCTCCTGGGCAACGCTTTCTCTCTAACTGATCTGGGCGGTCACGCCCTCAAGGGTATTGAACAGCCCGTCCAGGCGTGGCGTTTAGACGAGGCACGGCGCGCGGAAGGACGCTTCAAAGCTGCCCATGCCGGAACCGCAATTGCGCCTCTCGTGGGCCGCGAAGATGAGGCTGGCCTCCTCGAACGCTGCTGGGAGATCGCGCGTACAGGCTCGGGCCAGGTTGTACAAATTGGCGGACAGGCGGGCATCGGTAAATCGCGGCTGACCCAGGGGCTGCGAGAAAGAATTTCAGATCCGCATAAGGCTCTGCACTATCAGTGCTCACCGTTTCATCTCAATTCGCCGTTGTACCCATTTATTGAGGAACTGGAGGAATCAGCCGGTTTCGCCCGTGAAGATGCGCCTGAGCAAAGGTTTGAAAAGCTGGAGGCTGCACTCGCTGATCTGGTGCCGCAGGTGGAAGACGCACTGCCGCTCTTCGCGGCGTTGCTCTCGCTCCCGGCAGGGCGGTATGCGCCGCTGCAACTCTCTCCTCAAAAGCAGAAAGAGAAGACGCTGGAAGCTCTCGTCGCTCGGGTTCGCACGTTAGCAGTCCGCAGCCCGATGATCATCGTCCTTGAAGACATTCACTGGATCGACCCTACCAGCCAGGATCTGCTTGAGATGCTTGTTCCTATTGTGAACAGTATTCCTGTGCTGCTGGTGATGACCTATCGGCCGGAGTATGAGCCACCTTGGAACGGGGTCCATCTGAATACCATCACGTTGAACCGTCTCAGTCGTGAGCAAGGTGCCGTGCTGGTGGAGAGCGTTACTCGGGGCAAGGCGCTGCCGGCTGAAGTGCTGGATGAAGTGTTGGCTCGTACCGACGGAATTCCGTTGTTTGTTGAGGAATTGACGCGGTCTGTCCTGGAGTCTGGACTGCTGCGGGACGAGGGCGATCATTACGTGCTGCAAGGGCCGCTGTCCGCACTGGCCATTCCGGTCTCCCTGCGAGACTCACTCATGGCGCGTCTCGATCGGCTCGGGAAAGTGAAGGAGCTGGCGCAGATTGGCGCATGCATCGGGCGGGAGTTTTCCTTTGAGTTGCTGCAGCCGGTCTCATCTCTTCACACGGATGTCCTGGAGCAGGAATTGGAAAAACTAGTCGATGCCGGGCTGGTGTCGCGGAACGGCATGACGCCCAATTCGATCTATGTGTTCAAGCATGCCCTGGTACAGGACGCGGCGTATGAATCGTTGCTTCGGAGCCGGCGGAGCGAACTCCACTCGAAGATCGCGGATGTTCTGGAGAATCAGTTTGCAGACCGAGTAATCAACACGCCGGAGTGGCTTGCTCACCACCACACACAAGCTGGACATCTGACGAAGGCGATTCCGCTCTGGCAGAGAGCCGGGAGGTTGGCGGTGAGCCGGGTGGCACTGAAGGAGGCCGTGGCTCACTTCACCAAGGGGCTGGGCTTGATCGATCAGCTTGCCCCATCTCAGGACCGAGACAGCCTGGAGTTGACTATCCGCGAGCCGCTCAACGCTGCGTGGACGGGACTGCGTGGATGGGCCGCTCCCGAGGTTGGCGAGAACGCGATGGCGATTCTGCGCCTCGCGGAGAGTCGCGGAAATCAAAGGAATCTGGCTCTGGCGCTTTGGTGGGTGTGGACGAACACGATCACGCAGGGTCGCATTGGCGATTCACAGTTGTGGGCGGACCGCCTTCTCGCCGAAGGCCACGTAGCAACTGAAAACGATCTGAAATGCTTCGGCCATCTCACGGCCATGGTCCAGTACATGTTGAAAGGCCGGGTCGGCGAGTCTCGACAGCAGGCGGACCTTGCCCTGTCGCTGTACGATCCGGGCAGCGCAGATCAGTGGATCCAGGTGACGGGGCAAGATTTGCGTACGTTTGTCGAAGAGTATGCCTGCCAGTTGATTTGGGTCATGGGATTTCCAGATCAAGCGGCAAAACTCAGTAACGAATGCGTGGCAAGGGCCCGTGGCGAGGGCCACGCCTTCAACCTTGTATCCGCGTTGACATTCAGTGCATATGTCTTCGCATACCGGCGCGAACCCGACCGCCTGCTCGAACGATTGGCCGAGGCCGACCAACTTGCTCGGGAGCAAGGCTTGACTTTCATCCACGAAGTCTCTGTGCCCCAGGCCAGAGGGGTCGCCGCAATGCAAAATCAACAGCCGGCCGAAGCCATTGCTTTGCTCCGTCAGGGGATCGAACGCTGGACAAAAACGGGTGGCAACGTGCGTATCCCACTACTCAAGTCAGCATTGGCCATAGCAGTTGAGCTTGAGGGCAATACGAGCACGGCTCTCAAACTAGTTGATGAGTGCGTCGAGCAGATTGAGCGGCCATCCGGACAGGAGCGTCTCTGGCTGGCGGAAGTGTTGCGCTGCAAGGGTTGGATCCTGATGCGCGCTGGCCGTGACCAGGAGGCCGAGGCGATTCTGCGAGCTTCCATTGACTGCGCGCGTCAACAGCAGGCTCGTTCCTGGGAACTGCGTAGTTCCACCACCCTGGCGACTCTATTGCTCAGCCGCGGCCAACGCGACGAGGCACGCAGCCTCCTCACTCCAATCTGCGCGTGGTTTACCGAAGGCGCGGAAACGCCAGACTTGGTTGAGGCCATGGAGTTACTGCAAAGCCTGACGCCTCATACATTCGCAGAATCAGAACGCAGTTGACGAGGACCGCTGTAGTATCTTCAGTCACAACCCCTAAGGAGAATAAGAATGGCGACGAAGAAGGTTTCCCCCGGCAAATCGAAGTCGAAACTGGATCCAGGCCTGTTGCGCGCTCACAAGGCGTACGAAGCCGCGATCAATTCCAACGAGACGGATCGCGTGATGGCGATGTACGACAAGGATGCTGAGATCCTTCAGCCGGGCGGGCCACTCGTAACTGGCCGAAGGAACATTCGCAAGTGGGTGAACGATTATTTTACGGAATGCAAAACTCACTGGAAGAAAGTGCCGCTGAAGAATTTTGTCATGGGCGAGTATGGATTCGACGAGGGGATCGATACCGCCGTGGATATTTCGAAAAAGGACGGGAAGATCACTCGCTCAAATTGCAAAGGCATCCTCATCTATAAGAAGCAGAAGAATGGCGAGTGGCTGATCTTCCGCGACATCTGGAACGATAACAAGTAACTGGAACAGAGCAAAGGAACTGGTGATCAATCGGTGAGCGACAACGTACAGTTTCTTCTTTCGGCAGATGAAATGCCGAAGTCCTGGTACAACCTTCTGGCGGATTTCCCGGAGCAGTTGCCCCCTCCACTGCATCCGGGAACCCGTGAGCCAGTTACCCCTGACTTGATGTTCGCGCTTTTCCCGGAGGCGATCGTAGCTCAGGAGATGAGCCCCGAGCGGACGATCGACATTCCGCAGGAAGTTCGCGACGTCTATTCGCTCTATCGCCCGACGCCCCTGATTCGAGCCGTGCGCCTTGAAAAAGCGCTGCAGACGCCGGCGCACATCTACTACAAGTACGAGGGAGTAAGCCCAGCCGGCAGCCACAAGCCGAACACCGCAATTCCGCAGGCTTTCTATAACAAGATCGCCGGCACAAAGTGTCTGGCTTCTGAAACGGGCGCGGGACAGTGGGGTTCTTCCCTGGCATTTGCATGTTCCGTCTTTGGCCTGGAGTGCACCATTTTCATGGTCAAGGTTAGCTTTGACCAGAAGCCATACCGTAAGCTCCTCATTCAGACATATGGCGCAACGGTGCATGGCAGTCCAAGCACTCAAACCGAGTTTGGCCGCAAGGTGCTGGCCGAGGATCCAAATAGCTCCGGCAGCCTGGGCATTGCCATCTCCGAGGCTATCGAGCACACGGTGAAAACTCCAGGCACAAAGTACTCACTGGGCAGTGTGCTCAACCATGTGTGTCTGCATCAGTCCATCATCGGCCAGGAAGCCATCAAACAGATGGAGATGGCCGGCGAAGCTCCCGACATTATCATCGGCTGCGCGGGGGGAGGCAGCAATTTTGCAGGCCTCGCGTTCCCTTTTATCGCGGGAAAGATCAAGTCTGGCAAGAGCTATCGCATCATTGCTGCCGAACCTGCTTCCTGCCCTTCCCTCACCGAGGGCGAGTTGCGCTACGACTTCGGCGACACGGCACAGTTAACGCCCCTCTTGTTGATGCACACTCTTGGTCACGACTTCATGCCACCGGTGATCCATGCAGGTGGCCTTCGCTATCACGGCATGTCGCCCATGGTCAGCCATTGCAAAAAGCTGGGACTCATTGACGCGGTTGCCGTGCCGCAAATGAAGGTATTCCAATCAGGAATTCAGTTTGCGCGAACGGAAGGCATCGTACCGGCACCCGAATCTGCACATGCAATCGCGGCGGCAATCGATGAAGCCATCCGCTGCCGTGAAGAAAACCGCAAGCAAGTCATCGTCTTCAACCTGAGCGGCAATGGGTTGCTGGATCTGGCTGCCTACGATACTTATCTTTCCGGGAAGATGCACGAAACGGGCGCGGACATCTAAAACGGCAAAGTGACTGGCAGCAGCCAGCTTCGTACGCGCTCAGGCACGACTGGTGCTCGACGCGTACGAGGTGCTGGGAAGTCCGTCAGCCGCACCTCGCGGCAACCTCACCCACGCTTCGAGGCAGTAATGCAACCAGCCGCGTATGTAGTCGCAGGCTGGCCGGCCGCGGTGAATTACTTCGTGATGGCAGCCCCCGCCGCACAAATAACGTGCCCAGCAACTCCGGCATGGTTCCTGACGGTGTACATGACGCTCCGTGAGCCACTCCGCTTGCCGCTTTCGATCGATACCATCGTTCAACGTGCCCATGGCGCCGGCTTCGTCCCCGACGAAGCGATGACACGCTGACAACTCGCCATCGGCTGAGACACCCAGGTACCCGGCCCCTGCGCCGCAAGGGTAGGGTCGATGCGTCCCGCGCTGGATTTCGCGCATTGCGTTAGTCATATTCGCGAAGGGATAGCGTTCCCCATTGAGTGTGCGCCGCTCGAACTCCCTCCCGCAGTCAATCATTTCGCCGAGCATGGTTTCGAGATCTTCACGCTGCATCTCGCCGTTGCCGCTCGGTGAGCTCAGCATTGGCGAAAATCCAACGCTGTGGAAACCAAGTTCGATGAACTCGTCGAGTGTGCGGCGCAACTCGAGGTTGGCGGGCGTAACCGTCACCCGGGCCGATACCTGCATGCGACGCTGAAGCGCAAGCAACGGCCGAATCCGCTGAAGAATCGCATCAAAGCTCCCGTTGCCACTCTTGAATGGCCGCAGCAGGTTGTGGGCTTCCCGTGGTCCGTCCAGGCTGATTGTCACCGCGAAGCCGTGCGCTTCAAAGAACTCCGCATCCGCCTCCGTCAGCAATGTTCCGTTGGTTGTGATGGAGAAGGTGATGGGATTTTCGCGACGCTCGGCCAACTCCGCAGCGTAGCGAGTTGCTACCTGAAGAACAGCGCGGTTGACCAGGGGTTCGCCACCGAGGAAGGCGAGGTTGAGCTTTGCGCCCTTCGCAGCACCGCTCACGAGGAGTTCGACGGCTCGCGTTGCTTCCGCAAGGGGCATGTTCTTCCCTGCCCCACCAAATTCGCCCTGTTGCGCATAACAGTACGTACAACCCAAATTACACTTCTGCGCGATCGCAAGGGAGAGAGCGTGAATCGCGGGATTCGAAAGTGCCTCATCACTTATGAGTGGACTTCCCCCGAGTCCAACCTTGTCGAGGAGAGAAGAAATCGCCTCGGAATTGCCGTCTTGAATCGCCGACTCAAAGCTTGAGTACAGGCTCAATCCCGCTGCGAACAGACGGCTCCCATCGGCGACAAAGAGATTGCCACCGCGAGCTGTCTCAATCAGATGAACCTGCGGCACACGCGGAGCGGATGCCTCCATGTACCGCCTTGCCTCGGCGTTACCCACTCGTCACCTTCGGCACTGGCCGGGCCTTCGCTTCAGTGGTAGGTTCCTCCATATAATCTTTGCCGCCCACCTGGAATCTGAGCCAGCGTTCCCACTCCAGAAACAGCTCATCGTAAAGCACCAGCCGCGAATCCACATAGTCGTCTGGCACATACATCCCGGTGCGCTCAACCTGAAACCAGTTATCGCCTTTGCTCAGGCCGTTGCCCGCTGGCTCCACATTAATGAAGTCCGGACGCGCGGAGGCCCAGTAGTAACACGAACACTCCCGGTAGTCGTTCTGCCAAGGAGAGCAAAGTCCCTGCGTAAGCTCGCCCGCGCTGGCAAGCGCCTTTGAAATAACGGCTGTGCCGTTGTCAAAAAACTTTCGAACTTTGAGCTTCACGGTGACGTAGTTCTTTGGTTTCTCATGGATCTCCTGCATCATTTCCTTTTGTGCTGATGGCAGATGCTTGGTGAAATCGCAATAGACGTCTCTTCCCTGACGTCCTCTCAAGACGGCGGCCAGCGCGTTGGACCATTCCACGGCTGCAATCCCGTGCGGATTAAGCTGCGTTGTCAACCGGATCTCCCCCTCGGGATCCGAAGAGGCTGGGCCCTTGATCGGAGTAAACATAAGAAAGCTGGGGACCAAGCCGTGCTGGGAAAACCGGACTCGCAGCAACTGTCGCCCTACCAGCGCCCTGATGGCCGGGTTTGTAACACCTGGATCCACATCCATTACCAGATTGTCGTATTCCCGCAGGACGATTCCCTTGAACATCCGCCGCCACACCGCCCTGAAATCCACTTCCAGACCAGGACAGCAGTTGGCCACGGAGGTCACTGGGCGAGAACTAATGGGATTTCCGATCGCCTCATGGTGCAGTTGCGCCGTCAGATTAAGAGCCGTGAGAGATTCGGGCTCGGGTTCCGGCTCCTTTACTCCGATATGAAATGGCGCTTCCAGGGCTACCCGCCGGATCGTGTCAATTTGCCGGTAGGTGAGCGCGAGATAATTGTTGTCGGCGCCGCACATAAGCGCCGGCATTTTTCTCCTGCCTCGATCGGTGAAGTCCGCGACTTCGTCCGGACGCCGCAGCAACTTCAGGAACCATGGCGCAGCGCCACCGCGCAATGCGGCAAAAACCTGCTCATGAAGCGTCATGATGCCGATGGTATCCACGGTACCAGGAGCCATCACGGGGCGAATGGCACGCTCCGTGTCGGCGGCTTCTTCTTCCGGCATTGAATCCAGAGAAAGCGAGGAGCGGCCGTTGATGTTGTTGCCATTCATCACTGCCACGTTCATAAATCGCACGGTCTCGTAGGCGCGCCGAATGATATCCAGCGCGCGGTTTCGAGTCACTTCATACGGTTCCGACGGCACCTCAGGTCCAAAGATCACCTGATCGAGATCATCGGCCAGGGAACGAATGAACAACGAGTCAGGAACCACCGCCGGAGGCGCCGAACAAATTCGGGCTGTTGCGGTCAGGCGTTTGCCCCCGGGCAAACTGAGCCGGACTTTCACAAACCCATCGCATGCGTCGTCTAAATAGCCGCGGCTGACCGCGATATTGTTGTTCAGCCAGCTTGGAGCTGGTGGTTCTATCGCATAAAGCGACGGCGGCACCGTCTGGTTTTTGACCTTATCCGGATTTTTCCCGAACTTCACCCAGTCCTTCGATGCATCGTAGATAGCTCGCTCGGGAGGGATTACCGGATCCGGTTCGTGGGTAACCGGGTCGCTCGCACGATGCGGACCGTAGATCAATCCCTGCGCCGGAGTAAACCGGAGCCGAATCTCTCCAAATCGATCGTTCGGACAGATGAAGCGCGCATGCCCAAAGTCGATGTAACCGCCCCGCACAAAATTCTTGCAAGTACCCTTCAGCAGATGTTTCTCGTGGTCTGAAAACCAGCCGGTATCCGCCGCCACCGCGTCATCGGGGTTTCCTGTCCGGCGCATAACCTTGCGGTTGGCCACGGAGACTCTCCACTCAATCTTGGCGCGGCTTACACCCAGCTTTTTCAGAAGCGCCCGATCAAGCTGCACAAGCTTTTCCGAATCTTCGTTCTTCTTCTGCGGACCTTTTTTCTTCGGCGGGCTCTCCAGCACTGCAAAGACTTCCAGGAAGGGCGCAACCGGCCGGATCTTGCCGTCAATCTTGAATGCGATTGTCCTGGGAACGGTACTTCTCTTGATCCCCCCGGTCTTTTCATCCACCTTCAGGGTTTTCGCAGGAACAATTCTGCGATAACCCAATGGCTGTTTGGGATCGTCGTCGATGGTGTAGCTGTCCTGAGGTTCCTTCGCCGAGCCCAGCCGTCCAATGGCAAACGGCGGCAGAATTCGCAATTCGCGGATCTTCATGCGCTATACCTCGTCGTGGAGTTCAATCCGGCAAGAATCTGGTCGATCCAGATTTCGGTCTGCGCATCAAGGGCAAGCAGCGTATCAATATAGGCCCGCTCATCCGGAGTCGGATCGGCCTTCAGGATCTCGGTGCACGCATCTCGTGCGGCAAGGAGACCATCCCGATGCATGCACCAGCAATCGATATCGCCTACCGGAATTCGCATATTCGATGGCAATTCAAAGGGCGGCCCCGCAGTCAGTCGGTCCTTGGGGTCCCTATCCGCCTTGGCATCGTCTTCGGTTAATGGCATCTGAAACAGTCTGCCCGAGAGCGCCTTCAGTTGATACATCTCTCCGAATATTCTGTGCATCAGCATGGCGCGCACATTTGGCGAGTTTGGGGCCCCTGCCGCTTTAATCTGAAACGTGTGCGCCAGGTACCGGAACAACATCCAGTAGCGCGCATTGGACAATACCGCCCAGCTACGGCTCCGCTTACAGGAAATATAAGTATGCTGCGTGGCGGAGTGTGGATTATCGTTGGTGCTCGGATTGATCGGCGCTCGGGCTGCCGGACTCCAGCTATCGCTTTGGATCTCTTTGAACTCTTTGTAGATCTTGATAAAGCGGCGGAAGTGCGTCCACACCAATGAGTCCTTTATGTCCTCCTTTCCTTCCCCCTGCAGGCTCACTTGCTTTAATGCCGCGAGGGCTTCGGTGCGTGTAGCGACCTGGAAGACAAGAACATGGGAATCGAACTGTGCCTTCGGCTGTACTCTGACCCGCGCCTCGAGATTGCCTGCCGCATCAAGCGGCCGCGGATCCGGTTTGTAGCCGCGGCCCCATTGGTCCCACGAGGCCTGTAGCGAATAGGTCTCCGGATGAAGCGCGCTCTCTGGAATCCGTTTTGAATCGGCTAGCAGGTCCATGACCTGTCGGTAGATTTCGGCCACGGGATGTACCGGCGGGGAATTCTTGTCGAGGTGTTTTTTCACCAGTTCCTCGATCTCCTTCCGCTCGGCAAACGTCTCGCTCTCCGGCATCTCGGCATTGACGTAACAGGCAAGCGAGCCCATGCAGAACGGCTCAATATTGAACCACTCGATGGACCAGGGAAATTGATCGCGAGACAGGCTGAAACCTGCTCCCAGGAACGTGAGAACGTTCTGCACAGTCAGCAGGTGGCCCATTTCCTCGCGAGCAACTGCGAGTATCGAATCCTGCCATTCCTTCACCTTGCGGTGGTATTTCGTCGGCACCTGCGGGCCGCCAAGTGAATACGCGGCATAAAGATACTGCACCATGAGCGCATGTTCCATCGTGGCGCCAAGGTGCAGCAGCCATATCAACTGATCGTGCCAGGTCATTTCCGGCCGCTTTTCAAAAGGATCTAGCGGAATACCGGTGGAGCGATCCGACACCGGCTTCTTTTGAGATGACATCCAATTCCCTCCCGGAATCTCAGCAAAAACTATGATGCGCACCAACAACACACGACCCTCATTCGCTAGTATCGCTTGAGTGTTGGCAAGTGAACTGAACGCAAACTATACACGAAAACTTGCGATTTGGTGCTTCAGTCGATGCGCCTTTCCATCACGTGCGCGAATTAACAGGCCATTGTTTATCAGCCAACCCGTCAGGGCCAGGCCAGTTCTGATGGGAACTAGATCTGACCAAAGCAGCGCGATCTCCATCGGCTTCATGCCCACTCGGAGCCTGCGAACCAGCGGCGGCATCTCCGAGCCTCCAACGTAGGTGACCGGCCCATCAAGAGCAGGATGCTGCAATGCGGTTTTCAGGGTCACATACTCGCCGTCAATGCAGGGCGATTCCACAAGCTTGAGATCCAGCGACAGCGTTAACTGCTCGTCCGCAAAGTCATCGGCGTTCAATGTTGAAACAGGCTCAGGGGGCGTATCGACAGACGAGCGCCGCCGCCAAAACTCAGCGTTGCGTGTCGCGGCCGCTGCGCCGTAATATTCGCCTGCCCAGCGGCGGTGGCGTTCCGAGGCGTCCCTGAGACTCGATCGATAAAACTCAATGGCTGCGCCGCGTGATTCCTGCCTTCGCAGCAATGTATTCACCACTACCGAGCCCGAGAGCGCGGTCTGGATGGCCTTCTGCACTCCGCTTGACGAGAGTGGATCGATGGAGAGTGCCGCATCGCCAACCTTGATGCTGTGATCGGTGACGCTTTCCTCATCTATATATGGTGTCGCATCGGCGGCCTGAAATTGCGCGACCAAGTGGATGTCCCGGCATCCCTCCAGAAGACCGGATCGGGCCACCATCTCTTGAACTCTGTCGGTGGCATAAGTTCGAGGATCTACGAAGACCAATGTGTTGTAAGTGCCGTCCGGAATCGGAACTCCCCAATACCAGGCGTCGGAACCAGCCTCGATGCGGGGTCGCCTGGGGAGATCGGAACCTTGCCAGTAAGCGTAAAAAGCGGTTGTTCGCGCACCGGTCCGGCGCTTTCGGCCGCCTGTGGCAAATGTCCGGCCGCTCGCGTCCGCGAGAAATCGGGCGGTGATGTGGATTGTTTCTCCACCTCGGTCCACCGTAATTCGCCAACCTTCTGGGAACGGACTGCAATCCCGGGCAACCGCCGGTTGTAACACCTGGACGCCAGCCGACCTGGCGTGTTCGAGAAGCAGAGCGTCGAATCTCCCTCGATTCACAAGCGTGCCCCGGCTTTCTGGACCGATTCGTTCTCGCAGCCCATCGTCCCAATTCACCAGGACAGACTCAACGGCCAACGCGCCAGCTTTCTCCAGGACATCCCCAGCGCCGATTGACTCCAGCAGCGTACGCACTCCCGGTGTCAAGGATTCACCAAGATGTCTTCTGGGAAACTCCGCTCGCTCGATAAGCACAACGCTATTGCCCAGGGCGGAAAGTTGTGCGGCAAGCGCACTGCCCGCGGGCCCGCCCCCGATCACGCACACGTCCGTTTGCAAGGCTTTCACAATGGCCTTGAAGCCGAAAGGTTCATTCTGTATAGACGGGACATGGGAAGCTTCAGCGTAGGGTAACAGAATTGCCGAACCGCGCATACAACTGGCTTCCTGCGTTCCCATCTCCGTGAAAGCAGTGGCCGTGTTTCGTCCGACAGTTGATAGATACTAGAGCAGAGCTTTGCGGTTGTAAGCTTGAGATATGCCAGCCTGAACGCTATCCGCACAACGCGGATGAAGGGAGTTCCAGCTCGGATGCCAACCCCGCCTCGCGATACACAGTTTCCTCCTGTTGCTGCTGCTGACGATCCCAAAGATGGGGGATTCGTTGAACAGATCGGCATGAGCGGAGCGCGGCTGTCCATCGGGGCACTCCTGGGGCCTTACCGGATTGACGAGCATATTGGATCCGGAGGCATGGGAGTCGTCTACAAGGCGCGCGACACCCGCCTTGAACGGAATGTCGCCATCAAGGTCATTCCTGCAAGGATTTCCAGCCCTGTACTTGAGGCGGCTCTGCTGCGCGAGGCGCAGTTGACCTCATCGCTCAGTCATCCCGGCATCG
>NZ_JBARMD010000434.1:0-2675 GCF_049802275.1 Occallatibacter sp.
GCTTGAGGCCGCGCCTGATTTCACGGCTACCGAAGCCCTTCGCTCTCTGGCTCAGACGGGCAGGGCTGGTCAGAAACTGGAGCTCGCGCAGGGTCTCCGCGCTGACCGTACCCATCGCGAGATTAGACTTTCACGTGGTCCAAACACTCCCGTCTCCGACAATGAGTTGAAACCCGAACAGTACGAATGTGTTATCCCCGGGGAGCTAGCTGCTCCAGCCTTCGCATGCCGCATCCGGCTCGATCTGGCTGACCCGAAGGGGCCCGCTGCCTCACCCAACAGCTCTGCTCTGAAAGCCGTTCTACGTTCCTGGAAGCCCGGCGATCGGGTCCACTTGCGTTACTCGTCGGGTCCGCGCAAGGTCAAGGAAGTCCTTGAACGCATGAAAGTTACAGGTACCGATCGGAGCCATTGGCCGGTTCTGGAGGTTGGCGGCCGGGTGGTTTGGATGCGGGGGGTTGAACTGGAGCCTGACCTCAGCGTGCGGGTTTCCGTGGAGCCTTTCTCGCGGGGCGAGGGCTAGAGCGCGCGTAAACCCATCTGCTGCGGTCACCGGTTTCCCGTTGTCATGATGGATTCCCACCCTTATTCCCACCGTTTCGGCCCGTGCACTTCTTCAAACTTCATTCCGCTTCGGAGTACAATCGAAGTTACTGCACATCCGCGCGGTGAGTGCTAAGTGTCTCCTGCTAAGAGATCCCGCACTTTCTGTGACTTCAAAGACTGTTCGGGCGTCTAAAGGATGATGCGGGCGGTGTAGGAAGTTCTTGAGCGGCTTCTCCCCCGCCGGGAAAGAGGATCCTGGTGAATTCGACCGTAAAAACGATCATGTTCTGGGTCTTTATACTTATCTGCCTGGTATTGCTGTGGGGCGTTGTCCAGCACGGCACTATCGGCCAGGGTAAGGACACAGAGATACCTTATTCGGAACTGTATGACAAGGTGCAGCAGGGGATGGTGCAGGATGCTGCCATCCAGGGCACCGATCTTCGCGGCCACATGAAGGCGACGCCGAAGGAGCAGTTCCACACCACGGTCGGAGACCACTACGACGATCTCGAAAAGGCGATGCTGACTAATCATGTCAGCTTCTCCAAGAAGGACGCGCAGAACAATCTGCTGCTCCCGATCCTTTTCAACGTGGGTCCATTTGTTCTGCTCGGCGCGATCTGGTTCTTCATGCTCCGCCAGATGCAATCGGGCGGCAACAAGGCCCTCTCGTTCGGCAAGAGCCGTGCCCGTCTGCTCTCGATGCAGCAGAAGAAAGTCACGTTCAAAGACGTGGCCGGCGTGGATGAAGCCAAGGAAGAACTGAAGGAAATCATCGAGTATCTTCGCGAGCCGCAGAAGTTCCAGAAGCTCGGCGGACGTATTCCCAAGGGCGTGCTGCTGGTCGGACCTCCGGGAACCGGCAAAACGCTGCTGGCCCGCGCTGTTGCCGGTGAAGCGAACGTGCCGTTCTTCTCGATCTCCGGTTCTGATTTCGTTGAGATGTTCGTCGGCGTCGGTGCAAGCCGCGTCCGCGATCTGTTTGAACAGGGCAAGAAGAACGCACCCTGCATCATCTTTATCGACGAAATCGATGCCGTCGGCCGTCACCGTGGTGCAGGTCTCGGCGGCGGACACGATGAGCGCGAGCAGACCCTGAACCAGTTGCTCGTCGAGATGGACGGATTCGAATCGAACGACGGCGTGATCCTTGTCGCCGCTACGAACCGCCCCGACGTTCTCGATCCCGCATTGCTGCGGCCCGGCCGCTTTGACCGCCGCGTCGTCGTGGGACTGCCCGACGTCCGTGGCCGCGAAGAAGTTCTCCGCGTTCACGTCAAGAAGGTTCCCGTTGCTGATGACGTGAACCTCAACATTCTTGCCCGCGGGACACCGGGCTTCAGCGGCGCCGACCTGGCTAACATGGTCAACGAGGCTGCGCTGAACGCAGCCCGCGTCAATCGCAAGCAGGTGGTGATGTATGACTTCGAGCTTGCGAAGGACAAGGTGCTGATGGGCGCCGAGCGCAAGTCAATGCTTCTCACGGATGAAGAAAAGCGCGTCACAGCCTATCATGAGGCCGGTCACGCGCTGGTTTCGCTCTTGCAGCCGCATTCGGATCCGATCCACAAGGTCACGATCATTCCGCGCGGCATGGCATTGGGCGTGACGATCTTCCTTCCGGGCGATCGCCACAACTATACCCGAGAATATCTTGAAGCCAATCTTGCCATCGCTTACGGCGGACGCACGGCTGAGGAGATCTTCCTCAATCAGATGTCCACCGGCGCAGGCAGTGATATTGAGAACGCCACCGACCTCGCCCGCCGCATGGTTTGCGAGTACGGGATGAGCCGCCTGGGTCCGCTCACCTTCGGCAAGAAGGAAGAGCAGATCTTCCTGGGCCGCGAGATCGCGCAGCACAGGGACTTCTCAGAGGAGACAGCACGGCAGATCGATTTGGAGGTTCGCCGCCTGATCGACGAGGCCTACCAGGCTGCGCACGGCATTCTGGAAGCGCACAAGGATGCGATGCATCGCATTGCTGCGGCGTTGCTGGAGCGCGAGACGATTGACGCGGATGAAGTGAAGATGCTGCTCGATGGTAAGGAACTGCCTCCCATGCGCTCCATTCTTGCTTCGCCCAGCGACGGCGGCAGCAGCGGTGGACAGCAGGTCCTCAAGCC